>NZ_DJDC01000144.1:0-21422 GCF_002430855.1 Acinetobacter sp. UBA5934
GGCGTTATGGTTTCAGGAACCGTTTAGCGGTTTTGTGACCCGAGTACTGATCGGTGTGTGGGTCGTTTTTGCCTTAACTATTCTCGGCATTTTTATTACCCAATCTGTCTTTAACCGCCAGACTGATGCGCTTATTTATTTGCTGGCTTTTCTACTGGGCTTATTTTGGTATTTTGGCCTGCCAGCCAAACAGGATCGTGACTGGAATCCGGAAGTGGCCCAAATCCTCTCTTATGAAAGAGAAGGCGACCATGTCACATTACATCATGTACGTAATTTTAACTGGCATGCAGATGGCAGTTATGATGAACGTTGGGAAACCCGTCAGTTTGATTTAAACCAGATTACCGGCGTGAATATCATCACCTCCTACTGGATGGGACCACGTATCGCGCATACCCTGGTCAGTTTTGATTTTGCCAATAGCCAACCACTGACCTTTTCGATTGAAATTCGCAAACAAAAAAATGAAGAATTTTCAACCTATGGCGGTTTTTTTAGAAAATATGAACTCAGCCTGATCGCAGCAGATGAAAAGGATCTGATTTATACCCGCAGCAATATTCGTGGTGAGCATGTCTATTTTTTCCCGGTCAATATGTCAAAAACAGAAAGACGGGCTTTGTTCGAAGAATATCTGCGTAAAGCCGATGAATTGAAACATCAGCCGAAATGGTATAACAGCTTGACCAGTAACTGTACCACGCTGGTGTTTGATATGGTGCAAGCGATATCCAAAAGACCTTTCCCTGCAGATTATCGCCTGCTGGCTTCAGGCTATTTACCCAATTATCTGTATGACCTGAACGCCATTTCACATGACTTAACCATAAAACAGTGGTATGAGATTGCCTACATTAACCCACGTGTCAGCAAGCTAAAGAATATTTCCAGTACCCAATATTCAGACTTGATTCGCCAAGGTATACCTAAACCAGCACCATAAAAATGACCATAATTAAAAATGTAAAAATATATAAAACATGGATTTATCCCTAGTTAAATCAGTATTTTTTTGTTTATATAGAACACAGCTTAAATCAAGAATGAGAATTCCAATATGTTAAAAAAACTATTTGCCGTTGGCATACTGGGCGCTGCGATTGCTTTTAGCGGTTGTGAAACCACTCCAAGCGCCTCTGCTACCATTGAAACTGCAAATTTAGTGCAACTGCAAAACCGTAGCTGGATTGCAACCCATATTGGCAATACTGAAATCAAAACAGCACCGACTGCACACAATATTCCAAGTTTACAATTTGATGCGGCAACCAAACGGGTTAGCGGTGCTGATGGCTGTAACCGTATTATGGGCAGCTACGAAGCAGGTCGAGATACGCTCCTGCTCAGTCAAATGGCGGGAACCAAAATGGACTGTCTAGATCAGAACAATGTAGCGCCTCAATTTAATGAAGCCTTGGCTAAAGTCGCCAACTATCAGGTGTTTGGCAAGACCCTCAAATTGCTGGATCGTCATGGCAATGTGGTACTGCAATTCATCAGCCCGGTACAACCACGATAATCGCTCAAACAAAAGCCTGAAATCTCAGGCTTTTGTGTTTAAAATGTATAAATTCATTGTCGCTTCATAGAAAGCCCCTATATTAAAAATAATAAACAAATACAGGATAAGATCATGCAACAAGCTTTATTGGGTGGTGGATGCTTCTGGTGTGTCGAAGCCATATTCTTACAGCTTAAAGGTGTGGAAAAAGTGGTCAGTGGCTATGCTGGCGGTCACACTGTAAACCCGAGCTATGAGGATATTTGCAGTGGTGATACCAACCATGCGGAAGTCATTCTGATTGATTATGATGAAACACAAATCAGCTTTGCTCAGCTTTTGGATGTATTTTTTACTACCCATGATCCAACTACTTTAAACCGTCAAGGCAATGACGTTGGTACGCAATATCGGTCAGTGGTTTATTATCTGAATGATGAACAGCAGCAGCAGGCTCAGCAAGCCATTGATGCCCTGAAAGCGGAAGGTTTAAATATTGTGACTGAACTGAGTCCTGCACCCCGGTTCTACCCTGCCGAAGAATATCACCAGAATTTCTTTGCCCGAAATCCTGCACAAGGCTACTGTAACTTTGCCATTCCACCGAAACTGATGAAATTACGCAGCAAGTTTCAGGACTTGCTGAAGTCGGAATAGTCTAGTCCTGCCAATATTAGACATAAAAAAAGCGACCATTCAGGTCGCTTTTTTTATAGCATCAGATTAGTTATCGGTCGCAAAAGCAATATCACTGAGCCCGGCTTCGCTCGCACGGGACATCACTTGTGCAACAGCATCATAACGTGATTCTTTATCAGCTTTCAGCACAATGGTTGGCTGACGCTGTTCCTGACCAGCTTCGTTAAATTTTGTCTGTAATTCATCAAGCGTAAGCACCTTGCCATTCCAGGCAACATCTCCACTTGCATTAATACTGATAGTCACATTTTTAGGTGGCAAATCAATAATATCTGCCGTTGTTTTTGGCAAGGTTAATGGAATTGATGGGTTAGCAACGGTTGCTGTCACCAAAAAGATGATCATCAATACCAACATAATATCGATCAGTGGAATGAGGTTCATCTCATTCATACCTACATCGTTGTCTTCGCCCAATTGAAAGCCCATTAAGCTTGACCTCCAACTAAATTGTTTGCTGTTTCTTTGGTCGCAACTTGAGCTGCACTGTCCTGTTGCAACATGGTGTCAATTAACAGACTGTGCGCCTGGTCTTGTAGCTCATGCGCCAGACCACGGTTAACGCGGGTACAAATATTATAGGCCAGCACTGCAGGAATCGCCACAGCCAAACCCAGACCGGTCATAATCAAGGCTTCACCTACCGGTGTCGCCACTTGGGCCAAACCTGCCTGACCACTTTTACCAACCGCAACCAGTGCGTGGAAAATACCCCAAACCGTACCAAACAAACCTACAAACGGTGCCAGTGAAGCAATGGTACCTAACACTGCTACACCTTTTTCAGCATTGGCTTTTTCAGCAGAAATCTGACGCAATAACGCCTGTTCTACCACAGCTTTACGTTGTTCAAAATTCAAAGCTGAAAATTTTGCTTTTAACTTGCTTAATGCTTGAGAGAGTTGAGCATAAGCTTGTTGCTTCAGTTGGCGAGTCCCCATTACACGTAAGACGAAGATGGTCCATGTCGCAATCGACATTGCCAATAATACGAAATACAGTGTTTTACTCACTGCATCAGCATGTTGCCAATAAACTGAAAAGTTCATACTCGAACTCCTAATAAATGTTAGCCGCGTGGATTCAAGGTCAATAGTAATGGGAGGTTAGCCTTAATAGGATAAGCCACACCATTTTCTTTGTACGGTTTGAATTTGGAACTACGCACTGAGCGTAAAATCTTTTCATCTAAAGCAGGAACACCCGTCGAACGTACCATACGCGCCGAGGTAATTACCCCTTTTTCATTCGCTTCAATATAGACCATGGCATTCCGCGTTTGACCTTCCAAATCGCTATTGCTATAGGACGGTTTTGGCGAACGGCTCCATTGCACTCCAGAATCACCAATCACAACATTTTTTGGTGATGGTGGCGCAGGTGGTGCTACCGGTGCCGGAGGAGCAGGCGGTGTGACTGGTGCTGGTGGTGGGGTAACCGGTGCAGGTTTCACCACTTTAGTTTCAGAAATCGTCGTGCTTACTGTCGGTTTCGGTGGTGCTTCAACCGGTTTAACCACAGGTTTTGGTGTTTCTGCTTTTTTAACTTGTTGAACCTTTTCTATCTTTTTCGGCGGTGGTGGAAGTTGTTTTTCTACAATTTCAACTTTTTTCACTTCTTTAGGTTTTGGTTGTTCTTTTTTAGGTTCCGCTTTAGGTTTCGGCGGTAATGGTTTTGGTGATTCTTGAATTTTTACAAAACGAACCTTTAACGGTTCTTTTTCAATCGGTTTGAGTTCAGGGGTTTTCATTTGCCCCACCGCCCACAACACGCCCATGTGACCGACCACAACGGCGATCAGCGCTGTGATAATTTTCTTTTTCATCGGATTGGGAGTTTGCATATTTAGAGCGGGAGATTGACTCATTAAAATCAGTTACCTAATTAAAGCGATTGTCGATCAATTAAGATTTCAGCAATCAAGCTCATCGGTTAGTACAATTAA
Organism: Acinetobacter sp. UBA5934; assembly: GCF_002430855.1. Taxonomy (NCBI): domain Bacteria; kingdom Pseudomonadati; phylum Pseudomonadota; class Gammaproteobacteria; order Moraxellales; family Moraxellaceae; genus Acinetobacter; species Acinetobacter sp. UBA5934. The sequence continues at coordinate 4,149 of NZ_DJDC01000144.1, forward strand.
AGCACCGCAATAATAAATGAGAAGTGTTTTCATTTGCAACTATTAAATCGTAAGTTTTGATGAGTTTTTTTAATCAATAAAACAAGAAAGGCATACTTAAAGTATGCCTTTCTTTGAAAATTAGTCAATGTTGTTTTATTGGAAGACTACGGTTTTATTGCCATCGACAATAATACGATCTTCCAGATGCCATTTTACTGCGCGGGCCAAAACATTTCGTTCCACATCTTGTCCAAGTTCACGCAGCTGATCAACGGTGAAATCATGATTCACGCGTTCAACATCCTGTTCAATGATCGGGCCCTGATCCAGATCGGCAGTCACATAATGTGCTGTTGCGCCAATCAGCTTCACGCCTTTCTCATAGGCCTGTTTATAAGGGTTTGCACCCACGAATGCTGGCAGGAATGAATGGTGGATATTGATCACTTTCATTTCCCATTTCTGTACGAATTCCTCATCTAGAATTTGCATGTATCGCGCCAGAATCAGTAAATCATTGCCCTGCATGAGTTCATCAATCTTGCTATAGGCTTCACGTTTGTTTTCTTTATTGACTGGCACAACTTCAAATGGAATGCCAAAGTTTTCCACCGACTCGCGTAAAGTCTCGTGATTTGAAACCACTTTAGTGATTTCACATGGTAAACCGCCGCGCGCATGACGCCATAATAGTTCAAGCAAGGCGTGATCGACTTTGGAAACCAGAATCCCGACTTTTTTCACATCACTCACCAGTGCCAGACGCCAGTGCATGTCATAGCGTTCGGCAACATTGCTGGCAAAAGTCTGAGTGATACTTTCTTTACGGCTTTGCAGATTGTCCAGTTCAAACTCAACACGCATGAAATAACGCCCGCCCTGAGCTTCAGTCGCGTATTGATCAAGTGCGGTAATATTTGCTCCCTGATGATACAAAAAGCTCGAAACAGCTTGCACGATACCTGGTTTATCTTCGCAAGTAATCAGTAAACGTGCTGTGTTAGCGGTGGTCATATTCATGTTGGTTAATATCACTAATCAGTTAAATTGAAAAACAAGCCGAGTATTCTAACGCTTTTTTCATGCTTTCTAAATAGGCTAGTTCGCATCATGATTTTTACTTGAAGATAAACTCTCAAAAAGCTCTGAAGGACCCAGGGTTTCAAGTAAATGTTCATAAGTTTGACGGCTTTCACCACGCAAATATGCCCCTTCCAGGAACACCATTTGACGTAACGCCTGCCAGACCCACTTTTCTTCCAGATGGTTCGAATCGGTAATATGCCCCGACATGTACAGGAAGTTGGTCCAGTTGGTCAAAACAATCCACAAGTTAATAATCAGGGCTTCAATTTCTGAATCTGTCATTTCCATTAAGCCGGCAGTCACGAAGGCTTTGTAGATTTTTTGTCCCTGCTGCATCACCTGACCGGCAAAACGTGGATACATTTTTCGAAAATCTTCATTATTTTCAACCAAATGATAAACATCACGATGCAAGAAGCGATAGGCCCAAAGCTGGCTGCTGAGCACCTGAAAATAGCGAATTTTATCGTTGGCATCAAGTGCACGGTCATCGGGCAATGACAGCATTTCCAAAGTTTCGCTCTGGTACTGCTCCATCAACTCTTTGATGATTTCGTTTTTATTGCGAAAGTGGTAATACAAATTACCCGGACTCATATTCAGTTCAGCGGCAATATGATTTGTTGTCACTGAACGCTCACCGCGCTCATTAAATAACTGTAAGCTGAGTTGCAAAATACGTTCTTTGGTTTTCACCGTTTTGGAGTGAGACATCCTAAAGTAACCATTCATTCAATAGGTTAGCGAGCTAACACATAAAGTAACTTGACTATTTAGAGCTTTTACTCTAAAAATTAAATTAATCGCTTTTTATTTAATGGTAGCAGGTCATGAACAGTCAAACAAAAACAACTTCAATGACACCACATTCGTTTAATATTCAGCACTTACACGACGTGCTAGAACAGCAAAAGCATGCTTATCTACGTCATCCCTTACCATCGGCAAAGGAACGTATTGATCGTTTAGCACGTCTAAAGCGTATCTTAGTTAAATATCAAGATCAATTTGCCGAAGCAATTAATCAGGACTATGGTAACCGTTCTATCAGCGAAACCAAAATCGGTGAATTACTCACCTGTCTTGAACAGATTAAATATTATAGCAAGCATTTGACCAATTGGATGAAACCGTCCAAGCGCCATGTGGGAATTATCCATCAGCCGGCAAAAGCCTGGGTTCAATATCAACCTCTCGGTGTGGTGGGAATCATTGCGCCTTGGAACTATCCACTATTATTGTCGGTTGGTCCCCTGATTTGTGCAATCGCAGCGGGTAACCATGCCATGATTAAAATCTCCAGTGCTTCAAGCCATTTTGGCCGTGCGCTGGAAAAGGCCTTAGGCGAAGCGTTTCCAACCGAACTGGTTGCAGTAATTAATGGCGGCGGACCGGTTTCCGATGCCTTTAGTCATTTGGCCTTTGATAAAATCATTTTTACCGGTTCAACTGAAATTGGTAAAACCGTAATGGCCGCTGCTTCAGAAAACCTGGTGCCTGTGATTTTAGAATTGGGTGGAAAATCCCCTGTTCTGGTTCATCCTTCTATCGATTTGCAAGATGTTGCGCAGCGGCTGGCTGCCGGTAAACTCTGGAATTCAGGTCAAACCTGCGTGGCACCTGACTATATGTTCCTGCCTAAAGGCAAAACGGCTGAATTTATTGAGCACTATAAGGCCTGTATTGAAGAGATGTATCCGAGTATTGAATACAATCAGGATTACACCTCGATTATTAATGACAAACAATACAATCGTCTGCAGGGCTATCTGGAAGATGCGCGTAGTCAAGGCGCTAAAATTACTGAATTAAATCCAGCACATGAAGACTTAAGCAAAGTCCGGAAAATTGCGCCCACTGTCGTGACCGGCGTCACCACAGAAATGCGGATTATGAAAGAGGAAATTTTTGGACCGATCCTTCCTATTCTAGAATATGATCAAATCGACGATGTGATTGACTTTATTAATAGCCGTCCGCGTCCACTTGCATTATACTATTTCGACTTTGATCAGGCGCGTGCCGACTATGTCGCACAGCATACTCATTCAGGGCATTTCGGGCAGAATATGGTACTCACCCATGTCGCACAGGATGACTTACCTTTTGGTGGAGTCGGTGCTTCAGGTATGGGCAAATATCATGGTCCAGAAGGTTTCTTCAGTTTGTCGCATGAACGGTCAGTAATGTCTAATCCAAAGCTCTATAGCTTGAAATTCATTCTCCCACCGTTTAACAAGCCGATTCACAAGCTAATTTCGAAGACCCTTCTTCGATAACTGATCAAGGCATGATCTATCACACCTGATCATGCCGCGTTTTTCTTAAATTCGCTTGTCTTTTAAGCGTATTTTTGGTATAAAACGCCCCTTGAATGATTTCATCCGTTTACTTTTAATGACTAGCCGCACAATCGGTGCTGTCTAGCAATGGAGTTCACCATGTCTAAGGTTTGCCAAGTTACCGGCAAGCGTCCAGTCGTTGGAAACAATGTCTCGCACGCCAATAACAAAACCAAACGCCGGTTCGAGCCGAACCTGCATCACCACCGTTTCTGGTTAGAAAGCGAAAAACGTTTTGTACGTCTTCGTTTAACCACTAAGGGTATGCGTATTATCGACAAATTGGGCATTGAAAAGGTTGTTGCTGACCTACGTGCTCAAGGTCAAAAGATCTAAGGAGTCTGAACCATGCGTGATAAAATTCGCTTAGTTTCTTCAGCTGGTACAGGTTATTTCTATACCACCACTAAGAACAAACGTACTATGCCGGAAAAAATGGAAATCAAAAAATTTGATCCAAAAATCCGTCAACACGTAATCTTCAAAGAAGCTAAAATTAAATAATTTTGACTTCTTTAAAAAAGCGACCCTTCGGGTCGTTTTTTTTTGCATTTTTTTTGCTCGAGTTGTTACACTTCTAATTATTCTTTTTTGGCATTTTTTGTGCTTATTCTTTTTTACCCTTAACTTTGGCTCAAGCTTAAGGAGTTTTTAGTGCCTCATGATGTAGATCTGATTATATTACTTGCCGTCGGCTTTGGACTGGCGCTCATTTTTGGCTATATTGCTGCGCGTATTCGTCTTCCCCCTCTAATTGGCTATTTAGTTGCGGGTATTTTAATTAGCCCGAATACCCCCGGAGTGGTAGGAGATATACATCTTGCCAATCAGTTGGCTGAACTCGGGGTGATGTTCCTGATGTTTGGTGTCGGGATGCACTTTTCCTTAAGCGACCTGATGCAGGTACGCCGTATTGCTTTACCGGGTGCTGTTCTGCAAATTGCTGTAGCGACTTTACTCGGTATAGGCGTGACCATGATCTGGGGCTGGAGTTTTGGTTCAGCACTGGTGTTCGGTTTAAGCCTGTCCTGTGCCAGTACGGTAGTCCTACTGAAAGCCTTGGGAGACCGAGGTCTGATCAACTCTGTGAATGGTAAAATTGCCGTAGGCTGGTTACTGGTTGAAGATCTGGTCATGGTACTGGCTTTGGTGTTGCTTCCTGCTACAGCCGTTTTACTAGGGGGAACAGCAATTGTCGGCTCAGACCCCAATGCCAATATCTGGATGACTTTAGCTATTACGTTATTGAAAGTGGCCGGCTTTATTGCCTTTATGCTGATCGTTGGCAAACGCCTGGTGCCATGGATTATGCAGATTGTTGCCCGCTTGGGATCGCGTGAACTGTTTACCTTAACTGTCGTTGCTGCGGCAGTATCTATTGCATTTGGGGCGTATAAAGTTTTTGGCGTGTCGATGGCACTCGGCGCATTCTTTGCCGGAATGGTGGTTAAAGAGTCTGATTTCAGTCACCGCGCAGAAGAAGAAACCCTACCCTTACGTGAAATTTTTTCCATTTTATTCTTTGTGTCGGTAGGGATGCTGTTTGATCCGATGATTTTGGTACAGCAGCCTTGGCAGGTTCTTGCTGTGGTTGCCATTATCATGATTGGTAAAACGATCGCTGCGATGGCACTGGTACTGTTCTTTCGTTATCCTATTAATACGGCTTTAACCGTCGGTGCCAGTCTTGCACAAATTGGTGAATTTTCATTTATTCTGGCGACCTTAGGGGTCTCACTGCATCTGTTGTCTTTAGATGGTCAAAACCTGATTTTAGCCGGCGCACTCATCTCCATTACCTTAAACTCATTCGTGTTCTCTGCCATTGAACCGGTACAAAACTGGATTCGTGAACGCTCGAACTTGGCCCGTTTACTGGAACGTAGCGGTGACCCGCTGTCCATGTTGCCAGATGAAGTCTCACAAGAGTACTTGCGTGATCAGGTGGTGATTGTCGGTCATGGTGAAGTCGGTCGTCGTATTACCAAGTCATTAATGGCACAAGACATTAAGGTGGTGATTGCTGAAGAAAACCGTGAGATTGTTGAAAGTCTGCGTGCCAAAGGCATTGCTGCGGTGTCGGGGCATGCGACCGAAGCCGGTGTACTTATTCAGGCACATATTCAACATGCACGCCTGTTGGTGCTTTCTCCTATGGATATTCTGGATATTCATAAAATTGTCGATATTGCCAAAACATTGAATCCGCAAATTCAGGTTTTGGTCTGTGCCGAAAGCAAGGAAGAAGCTGAAGTGATCCGTCGCGATAATATTGGTCAGGTTTATTTTGCCAAAGAAGAAATGGCCATCAACATGACCAATCATATTTTAAATCAGATTCAGATTGCGCATCATCAAGCACCCACACACTAATTTTCAGCCCATAAAAAAAGCGCACTTCAGTGCGCTTTTTTTAGGTTTAAATAAGCTTAGCTCATGTACTTTGGCTGTTCATCCACGATTTCAGCCTGCCATTCATTGACCTGCTTTTCCATCATCGCGAACAAAGCCGCCTGCACCATATGCTGGGCAATTACTGGTGTCTGGTCACCAAGTAACGCTTTGACTTCATCATTAAACTGAATTTTGACGAGCGGTTCTTTTTCAGAGCCTGCATTTCGCAATGCTAACTCACCACCTTCAAGTTGAACAAGTTCCAAAATCGCTTCTTGATTACCAAATAATTCTTTCAAATGTTCTATAGACATATATCCTCCATGTTCAACATGGTGGCAAAGTGCTGTGTGCACTTTGCATTGCTTAGACTATTGTATATAAGGTCTGTGGCAGAAACTTCAAGAGCATTGGTCGTAAAGTTTAAAATTCAACCATCTCATTGCGAAAGCCATCAATTAATTGAGTCAAATCGCGATGCCATTCACGCAGGATTTTGGTATCTGGCAACCAGGCTTGAGGAGTCTGAGTCACCTTAATAATCAGGTTGGAAGATGTTTCATCTTCAGGTTCCGGTGCACTCGGTTCCGGCGCATATTGGCACATACGGTAGGCACGTTTTAGCTCGGCAATAAACCCCTGTTTTGCCAACTGCTGCATTACGGTCACTTCAGGCGAGATTTGCCCTTTGTCTGCCATGTGTTCTTCAATCGACTTCAGGGTCGGTGCAAAGTCATTTAAACGGTAGTAACGAACCAGTTCCTGCAAAAATGCCAATACCGCACCGTGCAAATGAAATACTGCCGCTTCACGGTATGCCTGTGCCTGCTGAACATGATCTGTTTGCTCAGCGAGTTGACATGCAAGACGTGCAAAATACAATTTTTGATTGGTACGATCCGCATGAAAGCGCGCAACACGAGACATGGTGATTTCCTAAATTTTGGCGTGAGTTACATGACTAAGAGTAAACTTAATTTTACTCGATGCACAATAAAAAATTATGCACGATTCATTTTAATTAAATAGATTTTTCGCTTTACCTGCACAGCAATTGGTGAGTCGATAGGCATACATTGTTATCGCCCAGGGCAATCATCTGCTGCCCAGTATGTAGCACTGCTGCAATTTCATTTTCTTGTCAGGAATGAACTGATTCCATAGCCACTCTTTTGACCATAAAAAACTTGCACTTGATGACCCGCATTGGTGGGGCAAGTTTTATTTTCTACACTCTACCCATCTTGCACATTTAACTGTTCGGATTGCTTAGGACGTATTTCTAATTCATTTTGTTCTTAAGCAATTCATTGTTCAGCAGCTACCACTTCTGAAAGAGCGTGGAAATTCTGTTTCTTTTCCATGCATAAAAAAAGGAGCGTCGCTCCTTTTATTGTTTATTCTGCTGCCGGCTTGTCTTCAGCCTGCTTGACGCGAATGCCCTGTCCATGCAAACGCAAAGTATTTAAGCCTTTAATCGCTTTCACTGCTTCACGACCATGCGGCATTTCCACAAAAGCAAAGCCTTTTGATTTACCTGTTGCAGCATCCAGAACCAAAGTGCATGAATCTACTGTGCCATATTGCTTGAACAATTCAAGCAATTCAGCTTCTGTCACTGTACGTTCTAAATTACGAACTAAAATTTTCATCTGATGACCTTAAAATAGGCTAAAAAAACCAAAAAGCACTCGCCTACTTACTTTTTGCACTTCAATATTGAGATAGTTTAATCGAGATCGATACCAAAATCTAAATTAATCGATTGCCGTTCAATTAAGGCACTTTTCACCGTTTGTTGTCGCTGCTTGTAATGGGTTTCAGTCGTACAGAGGTTGCGAGTCAAATCATTCAGAAAATAACTTTCAACTTTACGCCCTTGTTCATCGACCTGATCCCGTGCCCACAAATTCAGGTTCTGTTTGGTTAAGATCAGTTCATCCTTGGCACGAGTTAAAGCCACATACAAGACTCGGCGTTCCTCTTCGACGTCGTCGAAATTGCCCGAAGCTCGTGCATGTGGATACTGTCCCGCAGAAACATTGGCGACATAACAAATCTTCTGCTCTGTCCCTTTGGCAGAATGAATGGTAATCAGGGTCACGACATCATCTTCAGACTGCCGTTCGATTTCACTGATCGAGACCGGATCGAGCACATATTCTTCCAGAAATTCACTCAGCTGATCATGTTTGGTGGCCAGCTGTTTGACCAGGTCAAAATCACCTATTCGTTTCGACCAGTCTTTCTTGGCATAATTTTCTTCCAACTGTTCGATCAGGGCTTCTACCCCTAAGGTGACACAAGCTTGCACCTGATCTTTTAATACCGACATTTGCTTCATAATCAGCAAGGTTTTCTCGGGAATCCGGCCAAATTTTTCTAGTTTGTCAAAAATCAGTTCGACATCGTCTTGCTGCAATAGCTGCTGCGCCAATTTACTGGCACCGACATCGCCCACGCCGTTCCACAGGGTCAGAAAACGCATCCAGGCAATATCATCCAGCGGATTGGCAATGACCCGCAATAAACTGAGCAGGTCTTTGACATGCGCTGTTTCCAGCAGTTTCATGCCACCAATAAATCGGTAAGGTACATTGGCCTGAATAAAGGCCGCCTCAATGTGACGCGCAGCAAAACTGGAACGCACCAGCACCATATGGTCATGCCACGGCGTACCTTCCAGAAAATGCCGTTCTTTAATATCAATGGCAATCCATTTGGCTTCATCAAACTCGTTCGGGAAAATATGCAGTTTGGGTTTAATGCCCTCTCCACGATGTGCATCCAGACGTTTGTCATATTTGATCGGACTTTGATCGAGCAGCCAGTTAGACAGATCTAGAATTTGCTGTGTTGAACGGTAATTTTGTTCCAGTTTAAAAATCTGCGCATCCGGTACGCGTTCTTTAAAATAGTGGATATTTTCAAAGTCCGCACCACGAAAGCCATAAATGGATTGGGCATCATCACCAACACAGAACAGACTGACTTTATCTTTTAACGGTTCCAGCAAAGCCCATTGCAGCGGATTGGTATCCTGCATTTCATCCACCAGCATGTGCTGACAAATCGAGGCTACATAATCACAGAGACCTTCAGATTGCGCCAGTGCTGATGCGACCACCGCCAAAATATCGTCATAGTCCAGAAAGCTACGGGCACGTTTTCGTGTTTCGTATTCTTTCATGATATCGGCGATTTGATCTTTATATTCCAAAAATTCAGGATGCTGTTTTTCTAGGGAAATACTGAGTTTTTGTCGGGTATTGCGGGCAAAAGAATACAGGTCACACAGCTGCTGCGGCTTAGGCAAGGCATTGGGATTTTTTTTATCATCCTTTCCGCGAATCAGACGGAACATCATCAACTGATCATCACGATCAATAATCGAGAATTGCTCTAAGCCAAATGCTTTCGGAATACGGCGCAGCAGATACATGCAGAAGGTATGAAAAGTCGAAGCTCGCAAGCCTTTAGCCTGCTCGCCCAAAGCCAATTCGACCCGTGCCACAATTTCACTGGCTGAACGTCGGGTAAAGGTTAAAATTTGAATTTGATTGGCCGGCACACCTTGATCAATCAGGTAAGCCGCACGTGCCACAATGGTTTTGGTTTTGCCACAGCCCGCCCCTGCAAGTACCAGACTATGCTTTGCCTCGGTCGTGGCAGCCTGTTTTTGTTGCGGATTTAATTCATTAATCAGGGTGGCTAAACTCATGGTGTCTCATCGTGCTAGATAGATGAATAGTTTAACAGAGCTGACCATAAATCTGAGATTGATCAACTTAAAAATTGAATCTATCCCTATATTTTGCCATCCAGAAAGGCGACATGGATGTCGCCTGTTGAACTGTGAAACATGGATGTTGAATCAGTTCAACAAAGGATTTTTGTTACTTTTCATCCTTGAAAAGTAAATTTGCCTACCCAAAAACCCATGCTAAAGCTATTCATTGGAGGCCATGACACTCTCTACTTTTAGAATTCAGCATAATCACTTTTCAAGTTTGCTTAACACCCCAACTACCACATCCTCCAAGTGCATTTCTGCATTTTGCATTGCATCTTCTAAATCAAAATTAGGTGGATTAATCCCTACAATTTGAGTAAAGCCCAAGTCATATAACTCATCAATGCCATCGCCAACTAGACCCGCAAAAGCAATCACAGGCTTATTCAATCGCTTGGCGACCTGCGCCACACCAAACGGCGTTTTGCCAAATTTAGTCTGGAAATCAATCTTGCCTTCACCAGTAAATACATAATCCGCCTGAGCAATTTTCTCTGCCAATTTGGTCTGTTCAATTACAAGCTCGACACCTGAACGAATCTTGGCACCTGCAAATGCCATCAAACCAAAACCCAAGCCACCTGCTGCCCCTGCACCCGCAATCTCCCGATAATTTATTCCAAGTTGCTGCTCCACGACATCAGCAAAATGATTTAAGTTATTATCCAGAATTTTCACCATTTCAGCTGTAGCGCCTTTTTGTGGCCCAAAAACATGCGATGCACCATTTGCACCACATAAAGGATTATTCACATCGCTGGCAATAATAATTTCTGTGTGTTTTAAACGCGACTCCAAACCGGAAAGATCGATACTTTGAATCTGATCGAGCTGACCGCCACCCCCTGCAACTTCGGTATTGTGTGCATCTAAAAATTTTGCTCCCATTGCCTGCGCCATTCCTGCGCCTGCATCATTGGTGACACTTCCGCCCAAACCGATAATAATTTTAGAAACGCCTAAATCCAGTGCTGCTTTGATCATCTCTCCTGTGCCCAAAGTGGTGGTGAGCAAAGGATTACGCTGGGCAAATTCAATCAGATGAATGCCATTGGCTTTCGCCATTTCAATAACTGCTGTTTTGCCTTCGTCCACCAAGCCAAAATAAGTTTTTACTTTTTGTACAGGCAAAGGTCCTGTAACTTCACATGCAATTTTTTGTCCCTTTAAACTTGAGACTAATGCATCGACTGTGCCCTCGCCGCCATCTGCCATAGGAACTGAAATGCAAATCGCATCTGTACATACCTTTTCAATACCACGTTGCATGGCCTGGCAAGCCTGTTCAGCAGTCATGCTTTCTTTAAAGGAATCGGGTGCAAGGACAAAAGTTTTAGGCATGATGTTCAAAAAATGAAATGAATAAATCTTTTATACAATAAAATAAATTCCCTAGAGCACTCTTTAACTAAATTGGATTTAAATATCGGCAGAATTTTTGAGTACTTCATGTTCGAGATAGGAAGCTAAAGTGAGATAGGGAATCTTAAAACTTTCAACCTTATCTACAGCTTTTATTTTTTCCAACCGAGTTCAAGCGCACTTATTTCATTGATTAATGTCTGCTGCAAAGTATCAGGCATCTTGCTTTTATCGTTTGACACAGGAATGTGCCCTGCCATTAACTCTGCTTTGACTTGAGGAAATAAAGGCTGTTGATTCGGATAAGCATAACCTATCGGATACAGCGGCTGTCCTGTAGCTAAATCGTATTTATCGGTCGCACCAAAGGCATGGAGTAATTCATGAACCAGCACAATCTTGTTTTGTTCTGACTGTTTTTTAGAAGCAAATAAATTGACTGAACCAATACGGCCTTTTTGCAAGGCAGTAGAATGTTTTAACTCTTTCATTATGTCAGGATCATAATAATTTAAAAATAATGTCACTGTAGGTGAACCATCGATACTTTCATGCTGTTTCCAGGCATAAAAGCGAAACTTTAAGCTCCATAAAATGGTATCCAGCATCGTTGCCTGTTCTGGCACTTTGGGAGGAATTTGTTTAAGTTCACGCCCCAACTGAAAATAAATCGCGATCGGCTGTCCACGATACTGTGCCGACATTTGTTGAAGATAATCTTGCGCCCCTTTTAACTCAGAAAGATTTAGGGATTGAATATAGCTTTGTGTGGCAGTGCGTCCATCTGCATTGATGGGATGTAACATGACAATAATGGGTTTGGACCAATCCTGATTTTGGTCACGGTAAGCATTGACCGCCACAATCAATAAAATCAGGAGTAGACATAGTATCCGAATATTTTTCCACATATTATGCAATGCTCTGCTTTTTTATTTTTCTTAAATACATCTGACTCATTTCAATTTTAGTTTCAAATAAATTAAGTGTTTTGATCAAACCCGATAATTTAGCTCGACCATAATTTCGTGAATCAAAATCAGGTTTTACTGCACTAATATATTGTCCAACCATACTCAAATTCGCCCAGCCATTTTCATCAGCGTTGTCTTTAACAGCTTTATAAATCAAATTTAAAGTAGCCCTATCCATGGTTTCAGGTAACGTACTTTCTTTAGTTTGTTGGATGGTTTTAGATTCTGTTGTCTTTACTGTTTCTGCTATTTTTTTATCTTGTACTAATGCTAATTCTTCATCCTCACCATTTTTAACATCTGTCTCGGTTACTAGATTTTCCACATAAATAAATTTATCACATGCCTTTTTAAAAGCTTCAGGAGTCGATTTCTTCCCAAAGCCATAAACACTCAGACCATTTTCACGGATGCGTGAAGCTAAAGGAGTAAAATCACTATCACTTGATACAATACAGAAACCATCTAACGCACCTGCATATAGTAAATCCATAGCATCAATAATTAAGATCATATCTGTAGCATCTTTGCCTTTGGTATAAGCAAATTGTTGCACAGGAGTTATTGCATGAGGCAGTAAAACATCTCTCCATTTTTTAGTGTTTCACTACTCCAATCTCCATAGACTCTTTTTACACTTGCGATCCCATACTTAGCAACTTCTTCTAATACAGAAGAAATTGCATTAATCGATGAATTATCAGCATCAATGAGTACAGCAAATTTTTTAGTTTGAATTTCCACCATTCCCCCAATTAAATATTTGATTCAGTTTTTTATATAAATCATTTTGGCATAAAAAATGCCGACTTTCGTCAGCATTTTTAATAACTTAAAACTTAAGCTTCAATCCATTTTCCATCCTGGAATACCAGACTCCACTTGGTTTGTTTCCCTTCAGCATTTTCAGAACCAATATATTGTGCCTGATTCTTACGGCTGAATTTCACCAAAGTTGGATTTCCTTCAGGATCGGCATCCGGAGCTTGCAAAATAAACTGATATTTTGGATCCAGCTGCTCGGCTACACTACGTAGTTCAGCCACTTTCGGTGCACGGGTTTCACGCACTTTCGGGAACTTGCTCGCTGCCAGGAATAAACCTGCCGCGCCATCACGAAGCACAAAGTAGTCATCATGCTTGGTAGAACGTAAGTGTTCCATTTTAATTGGATCTACGCGCGGAGGTGCAGGCTGACCATTCTTTAACACTTTACGGGTATTGTCACAGCTGGTGCAGGCAAAATAAGGACCAAAACGGCCAGTCTTGAGCTGCATTTCACCATCACATTTGTCACATGGAATAGTTGGACCATCGTAACCTTTGATTTTGAACTCGCCTTCTTCAAGCTCAAAACCGGCACAATCCGGGTTATTCCCACAGATGTGCAGCTTACGACCACCATCAATCACATAACTGTCCATTGCCGTTTCACAAATCGGGCAACGTTTTTTCGACATCAGGTCAGCTGTTTCTGCCGCATCATCATCAGACAATGCCGCCAAGGATTCGACCGGCGTTAAATTCAGAGTCCCTTTACAACGCTCTTTAGGCGGCAGGTTATAGCCAGAACATCCCAGGAATACACCCGTCGTTCCAGTACGAATCTGCATCGGACGAGAACATTCAGGGCAATGTACTGCTTCCACTTCAACTGGCAGATTACGGCGCATACCGTGGTCGCCTTGGGCTGTGGTTAAGCGTTTCTTAAAGTCGCCGTAGAAATTATCCAGCAACTCTTTCCAGTTCCGCTGACCATCAGCGACTTTATCCAGCTGACCTTCAAGATCTGCGGTAAAGTCATAGTTCATCAGATTATTGAAACTTTCATCGAGACGGTCTGTCACGATTTCTCCCATCTTCTCTGCAAAGAGACGACGGTTTTCCAGTTTCACATAACCACGATCCTGAATGGTGGAAATAATGGCTGCATAGGTCGAAGGACGGCCAATGCCACGTTTTTCCAGTTCTTTTACCAGCGATGCTTCAGTGAAACGTGCAGGCGGTTTGGTAAAATGCTGAGAAGGATCAAGTTTTTCCAGTTTCAGGATTTCACCCACTTTAACGGCAGGTAGCAAAATATCATCATCAGCTTTATTTGCACCACGAACTTTGGTAAAGCCATCAAAGACCAAGGTACGGCCTTTCGCTTTAAGTTCCACACCATTGGCATCAACTAAAATGGTCGATGATAAATATTCTGCGGGTGTCATCTGACAGGCTACAAACTGGCGCCAGATCAGGTCATACAGACGCTGAGCATCACGTTCTACACCCGCTAGACTATCGCCTTTCAGTGCCACATTGGAAGGACGAATCGCTTCATGGGCTTCTTGCGCACCCGCCTTGTTACCATAGCGGTTTGGCTTGGCAGGTAAGTATTTAGTACCAAACTCGGACTCAATATGACCACGCACCATATTGACCGCATCATCACTCAGGAATGTCGAGTCGGTACGCATATAGGTGATGAAACCCGCTTCATACAGGCGCTGCGCCAGCATCATGGTTTTCTTCACAGAAAAACCTAAACGTGTGCTTGCAGCCTGTTGCAGGGTTGAGGTGATATACGGTGCACTTGGGTTGACCTTGGTCGGTTTATCTTCACGACTGGCAACTTTATATTCAGCATCTTTAATCAGGTTGAGTAAAGCATCGGTCTCGGCTTTATTGTGCAGTTTGAGCGTCTTGCCACCCTGCTTTACTGCTTCAAGACGGATATCGTCTTTTTGCGATTTGGTATCTGCAAAAACTTGCCAGTATTCTTCAGGGATGAAAGCACGAATTTCACGTTCACGTTCAACCACCAGTTTTACTGCAACCGACTGTACACGACCAGCCGATAAACCACGGGCGATTTTTTCCCAAAGCAATGGCGAAATCATGAAACCCACAACACGGTCCAAGAAACGACGGGCTTGCTGTGCATTGACCTTGTCGATATCTAAACGTGCCGGCTGTTTAAACGCTTCCTGAATGGCATTTTTAGTAATTTCGTTAAACACCACACGCTGGTAACGTGAATCATCGCCACCAATCACTTCTTTTAAATGCCAGGCAATGGCTTCCCCTTCACGGTCCAAATCCGTTGCGAGATAGACTTCATCAACTTGCGATGCCAGTTTTTTCAGTTCAGCAACGACATTTTCTTTGCCTGGCAGCACTTCATAATGTGCTTTCCAGCCGTGTTCAGGATCAACGCCCATACGGTTGACCAAAGCTAATTGTGCTTTTTCCGCTTTTTGTTCATCGGTCAGTTTGGCACGTGATACAGGCTTTTTTTCTGTACTTTTAGATCCGCCAGTCGGCAAGTCACGAACATGGCCCACCGATGATTTTACGATGTAATTTGGACCCAGATATTTGTTGATTGTTTTCGCTTTTGCAGGCGACTCCACAATCACTAAGGCACGCTTGTTCGCAGCACTCGGAGATTTTGCTGTGGTACTTTTAGATGTGGACCGAGGAGCGTTCGCCATAGTTAACCGTTAATCCTGTTTGATTGGTTGATAAATTAAAGTTCAGCCAAAGATGTTAAATAAGCTTTAATGTCTTCTAACTGTGTTGCTCGAAGGTCTGATTCTTCATCCCAATAGAGTCCTACACAGTTTGCCTGCATATCAATAGCATAAATGCCCTTTAATGCAATGGGCAAATCGTTAAACTTGTCATCGCCTTGCACAATTTTCAGCTTTTGATCTTCTACCCGAGCACGCATCAGTGGCAGTCGGGCATCTGGAATTAGAACACTGTAATAAGCCACCATACTGGCACGGTTTTCTGTTGCCATTGGAACTTTGGTCCAATCGGGAGCTGCGACTAAACGCGGATGTAAAGCCATCTTGCGCGCTTTTTCACGCATCAGGCCTAATGCTTTTTCTCTTGGGCTGACACGTAGCCCAAAAATTGAGCCAAGCACAAACAGCACAATGAAGACTGTAATCCAAATTCCAGTATTTTCCATAGTACAACCTTATTATTCCTTTATTAGAGTTGCATAAGCTGAATGTAAAACGCAAGTTACAGCGATGAAATTAATTCAAGAACAGCTCATGACTATATAATATTTCACTACCATTCCAGTAAACATATCCCTTTTCAATCAATTCTTTAAGTAATAACCGAACATCCGATTTGGGAAACATTTGTTCCAGCAAATCGCGCAGGGCATAAATGTCTTTGGGCTTGTCGGATTTTAATTCGCGTAATTTTTGCGCCACAATCACCTGAACAGGATCAATTTTGGAAAAGTTTTTAAATAACTCTTTTTGTGCATGATGCAGCGTATTGGCCTGTTCTGTCTCGCCTTTTGGTGAAGAATTTTCAGGGGATAATTCTGCAAAAAAAGAGGACATATTTGGGGCTTTTTCTACCAATATTTTCTGCTCCAAGTCGAGCTGCATCCATTGCTTAATGACTTTTTTACGGAAGCTGATTTGCTCATCAAAGCGTTTTACAATTTTTGAATTAATCAATAAGCCCGTGAAATGCTGAAGCTGATCATTTGGCAGTTGCAAAATATTCGCCAGCGAGTTCTTCAACTTCTCCAGCGTATTCGGTTTACCCTTCATTTTCCCTAAAGCATCGCAATACTTTTTCACCAACAGCAAATCCGGTTTTTGCAGAATCGTCTCAACACTGGGAATTTTATATTTTGAATTTAAAACTGGTTGTTCAGCCTGAATCTGAATCAGACTACAGTTCAGGTTTGAAGATTGCATCATGTCGAGCAAAATTTCACTGCTTTGCATAGCAGAGATCAGCTCAATTGGCGTTTCGGTATCTAGCAGTGCAATCAGTTGTCCAACGACTACGGCATATTCAAATTCTTTGTGCTCAACTTCTGCGGTTTCTAAAATAACCACCTGTCCACTACTGACCCAACTTGAAAACTCAGTTAAATCTTCCAGAGAATATTCAAATTTTCCTTGGCAATTAAACAGGTAAATTGCGGCATAATGCGGAATGATGTTACGCAGCAATTGCGCGGTCGGCATATTATTTTCAAGATCAAGAAGAACGACTTTATCACTCATATCTTCAAATAAACAGTTCAGCTAGGCAGATGCCGTGCATTAGAACGGGAACCCGGATAAAGGTCAAATATTTTTCTGCTTTTGGCTTTTATTCAATGTCATGACTCATGCTGAATGCTTTACCTTGAGAAAAGCTATTTAAGAGATAAGAAACAGTAAAGTTCTTTTTCAAATAAAAAGCCCAGATATAAGACCCGGGCCTTAATTTATATCTTGATCAAGCTTAATAATGCGGTGGTCGATCAGCCAAGGGATCAAAGGCAGCAATCCCTTCAGATAAATCTGAAGATTCCACACGCTGATAA
>NZ_DJDC01000174.1:0-5480 GCF_002430855.1 Acinetobacter sp. UBA5934
GATACTCAAGATAATTATAAGATTAAAGCTTTTTCTTTTGATGCATTATTAGCTTGTGTTCGTGATTTTGATGACTATAAAAATGGTATAGATTGGAAAGATATGACCGATCATTTACCGAAAAACTTCATAGATCACGAGCATGAAATGTTTGATGAAATTTTACGTATTGGGCGACAACCTATTATTGAAATTCTAATTTTAAGCCTAAGATGTCTTGAGAATGATTATGCTGCTATGAAGTACATTAAGAGTCGAGAGTTTGCTAAAAAACTGATGCTAGACTTCAAGTTATGAGCAATAGCTGCATGCATAGGAGTAGGATAAATGCAAGAATTGTATATACATCAACTGCCAATAAGGCGAATTGAAAATATACGTATGAGGGTAGTAGTTGATTAATTCGAATTCTCCTAAAAGTCACTTAAAGAGTAATCCCAAAAGTCAGCATAACAGCCAGTATTAAAAACTATTCATGTTCATACTTAAACTTAAGCAGTTAGTGCATTTATAAAGTCAATCTGCAAAATTAAATTAAAAGGATTAAAAATGATTGATGTTATTTTTGATAAAGATGAAATATATGAAAGCGTTAATCATTTTTTAGATAGGTCTCAGGTTTGTCGTAATTTTACAGGTGAACATACTAGAACAATATATCAATCAAAAGTTGATGACAATATTAATCTTCGAGAGGGATTAAATAGAGCAATAATGAATTTAGATCAAGTTAATCCTCCTTTGACCCATATTATGGGATATAAGGGGTTTGAACTGATTCTAGAACAAAATTTTAATGAAAGTTACCAAGAAAACTTGATTCTGTTTAAGAACAGTGAAGCCAATAATAAATATGAAAATTTTCAGCTTGAAATTGAATGTAATTTTGTAGATGAAAAATTATTAGGTGAAAGCTTATATACTTTCTTCTTTGCATTTTTATTGGATACTCAAGATAATTATAAGATTAAAGCATTTTCATTTCATGCATCATTAGATTGTGTTAGAGAATATGAGGATTTTCAGTGGATGTTGTGGCAGGAGGAGCCTGATTATTTGCCTAAAGATTTTATGAACTATGAAAAAGAGACATTTAATCAGATTTTATATATGTCCAAAGATTATTGGAATTCTATGTTGAATGCAGTATTAATCGCATTAGGGGTGGCACCATCAGAGATTAATTCTGAAATAGGTATATATAAAAAATCAGAAAGTTTTTATGCTTAGTTTTTGTTAAATCTATTGTGTTAAATTGGAAATATAATTTGCAATTTCAGTAACATCATCCGTCTGTAACTTTTCACGCATTTTTAAAAACTGCTTTTCGTCTATGTCATAGATTTTAAGAGAAAGCAGTTTTTCAATATCTTCGTGTGGAAAACGGTATTTAATAATTTTTGCAGGTACGCCACCCACAACCGCATAAGGTGGCACATCTTTGGTGACGACTGCGCCTGTTGCGACTACGGCACCTTCACCCAACTTTACGCCTTGCATAATCATGGCACGAGAGCCAATCCAGCAGCCATCGCCAATAACGGTATTGCCAGCAGGCACAAAGCTACGTGTATCAAACGGGAAGGCTGAAATCCAGTCAGTACGGTGCAATTGGTTGCCACCCATCATAATCACGCATTCAGCGCCGAAACAGACGAAATTACCGATATAGAGCTGATCAATTGGTTTCTCAGGCGTGGCAGGCTTATCATGTAAATAACGCACCACACAACGCTCAAAACCTTGATCCCAATAGGCTGAGTAGTAAGAATAATTCCCTTTGATATGAATATTCGGATTTTTCACTGTTTTAGAGATGAACTCGAACTCACACCAGTGATTTACAGGAGAATTAATTAACTTTTCAGCCATAAGGAAGATATAAAAAAATAAGGAATAATAAATTATACCTAATCGATGTCTATACTTGCCGAATAATATCTAAAAGATACTCAAGCGACTGAGAATAAAGCAAATGATTAGGTTGTGGCCGATGCTGTAGGAATACGGGCAATCACTTTAATTTCAAAATCAAAGCCTGCTAACCATGTAACACCTACCGCTGTCCAGTTAGGATAAGGCTTTTCTGTAAATATCTCACTTTTCACTTTCATGATGCTTTCGAACTGCCGTTCTGGATCGGTGTGAAAGGTGGTGACATCGACAATATCATCGAAGCTGCAACCCGCAGCTGTTAATGTTGCAGCCAAGTTTTCAAAAGCTCGCTCTACCTGTTTCTCGAAATCAGGTTCAGGCGAGCCATCTTCACGGCTACCGACCTGACCCGATACAAACAGTAAATCTTCCGATTTGATTGCAGCAGAGTAACCATGTTGTTCATATAGGGCATGGCGGTCTTGGGGGAATATTGCAGTTCTGGTCATGTCTAATCTCTTTCAATATCTGATTTAAAAGTTGAATTAAAAACAGCTTAACTTTCACATACGTCTCGTATGTAAATATAATTGACATACGGTACGTATGTCAATTAAAATTTTTGCGATGATTAGGTGATGAAATCAATGTCTGTTCGTGAACAAAAGATGGCGGAAACCCGCAAGAAACTGATAGAAGTGGCACGTCGTGCGTTTGCTGAATATGGCTATGCAGATACTTCAATGGATAAGCTCACGGCAGAAGCAGGGCTGACCCGTGGAGCGCTGTATCACCATTTTGGGGATAAAAAGGGCTTATTTGCTGCAGTAGTCGACCAGATCGATTCGGAAATGGCTTCATCTGCCCAGCAGCAGCTTGATCAGCCAGATGATCTTTGGGAAGGATTGATGCTTGAAGGGCAAACCTATATTGAAAATGCCTTAAATCCGGAATTTCAGCGCATTGTGCTGCGTGATGGACCTGCCGTGCTGGGTGATCCTGCACATTGGCCAAGCCAAAATAAATGTTTGCAGTCTACCCGTGACTGTGTGGAACAATTATTAGCATTAGACCGAATCAAAGCTGTAGATCCTGAAGCAGCTGCGGTATTTTTAAATGGTGCTGCAATGAATGCAGCACTCTGGGTGGCTTCTAGCGAACATCCAGAGCAGGTACTTCCTGAAGCCTTACATGCATTTAATTTATTCGCATCGGGGTTTTTAAAATATGCAGAGGGCTAATCTGTGGCTATTAGAAGGCTGAATATAAAAAACCCCTCATTCGAGGGGTTCCTAAAAGTCAAAAATATCTAAAAATTAGATGTATTCAACTTTGGCGATTTCATATTCAACTTCACCGTTTGGTGTATTGATTTTCACTTCATCGCCTTCATTTTTGCCCAAAAGACCGCGTGCAATTGGAGAGTTTACAGAGATCTTGTTGATCTTAAAGTCTGCTTCATCATCACCCACGATTTTATAGGTCTTTTGTTCTTCATTATCCAGGTTTTCAATAGTTACTGTCACACCAAAAACCACACGGCCATTTTGCTCTAATTCTTTGACATCAATTACCTGGCAAGCGCCCAGTTTACCTTCGATATCCTGAATACGACCTTCACAGAAACCCTGCTGCTCACGCGCTGCGTGATACTCTGCATTTTCTTTCAAGTCCCCATGTTCACGCGCTTCTGCAATTGCGGCAGTAATACGTGGACGGTCAATACTTTTTAGTTGATGTAATTCTTTCTCTAAGGCAATTTTGCCTTCAGGAGTCATAGGATAACGTTGCATTGTTGTCCCTCTAAGTTGATTTTAAAAAAATACAGGGTTAGAAATAAAAAAAGCCCGCCACCGATAGGTGACGGGACTTATCGGTAACTTAATTAACCTTTAGTAAGGTCTTGCAAACGATATACATCCATTGGCAATTTAATTGCTAAAGCTTGGCATACTGCATCCGCACCATTCAATGTAGTTGTGTTATATACTTTACCTTGAAGGGCTGAACGACGGATCGAGAATGAGTCTTCTTGTGCCTTTTTGCCTTCAGTCGTGTTAATCACAAGGTGGATTTCGCCGTTTTTAATACGGTCCACGATGTTTGGACGACCTTCAGTCACTTTATTGACACGTTCACATTCAAGACCAGCTTCGCTAATCACCTTAAATGTACCATCAGTTGCAAGAATCTTGAAGCCTAGATCAATCAATTGTTTCGCGATACCCGCCGCACGTGGTTTATCTGAGTCACGTACAGAGATAAATGCATGTTTGATTTCACCCTCAGTTGGAAGACCCGGTAAACGCTCGTTTGCACCTAAAACAGCTTTATAGAATGCTTCACCGAATGTTTTACCAACGCCCATCACTTCGCCTGTAGATTTCATCTCAGGACCAAGGATCGGGTCAACACCAGGGAATTTGTTGAATGGGAACACTGCTTCTTTTACAGAGAAGTGTTCAGGGATAATCTCTGATGTGAAGCCTTGTGACTCAAGAGATTGACCCGCCATACAACGTGCAGCAACTTTTGCAAGCGATTCACCGATACACTTAGAAACGAACGGTACAGTACGTGATGCACGTGGGTTCACTTCCAGAATGTAAACGTCTTCGCCTTTAACCGCAAACTGAACGTTCATCAAACCGATTACGCCAAGTTCTTTTGCCATCGCAATTGTTTGACGACGCATTTCGTCCTGAATCTCTTTAGATAGAGAGTAAGGAGGAATTGAACATGCTGAGTCACCTGAGTGAATACCTGCTTGTTCAATATGCTGCATGATACCGCCAATCACCACGTCTTTACCGTCAGATACGCAGTCTACGTCAACTTCGATTGCATCATCCAGGAAGCGGTCAAGAAGAACAGGCGCTTCGTTTGATGCTTGAACCGCATCACGTAAGTAGCGTTTTAATTCTTCGTCGTTGTACACGATTTCCATTGCACGACCACCAAGCACGTAAGAAGGACGTACAACAAGCGGATAGCCAACTTTAGCCGCTTCCGCCATACCTTCTTCAGCAGATTTTACGATGCTGTTGTTTGGCTGACGAAGTTGTAGACGTTGAATCATTTGCTGGAAACGTTCACGGTCTTCTGCACGGTCAATTGCATCAGGTGATGTACCGATAATTGGTGCACCGGCTTCTTCTAAAGCGCGAGCCAATTTTAAAGGTGTTTGACCACCGTACTGAACGATAATGCCTTTAGGCTTCTCGATACGCACGATTTCGAGTACATCTTCAAGTGTAATTGGTTCGAAGTACAAACGGTCAGATGTATCGTAATCCGTAGAAACTGTTTCAGGGTTACAGTTCACCATGATGGTTTCATAGCCGTCTTCACGCATTGCAAGGGCAGCGTGTACACAGCAGTAATCGAACTCGATCCCTTGACCGATACGGTTAGGACCGCCACCAATCACCATGATCTTGTCACGGGTTGAAGGGTTTGCTTCACATTCTTCATCGTAAGTTGAGTACATGTAGGCTGTATCAGATTCGAATTCTGCAGCGCATGTATCGACACGTTTGTAAACTGGAGTTACGCCCAAGTTCCAACGGTGTTTACGGAATTGCTTTTGTGAAATGCCCATCAAG
>NZ_DJDC01000175.1:0-16396 GCF_002430855.1 Acinetobacter sp. UBA5934
GGTCTCGCGATCGGTGAGCGTGGCGGTATCGTAATCAATGATTATTGCCAAACTTCTGATGCGGACATTTACGCGATTGGTGAATGTGCCCTGTGGCAAAATAAAATTTATGGTCTGGTGGCTCCGGGTTATGACATGGCGCGTATTGCAGCCAAGCATGTCATGGATCAGGCCTGCAATTCATTTGCCGGCGCAGACATGAGTACCAAATTAAAACTGATGGGTGTAGATGTCGCATCCGTCGGTGATGCGCATGCCATGACACCGAATGCACTTAGCTATTTCTATGCCGATGAAGATGCCATGATTTATAAAAAAATCGTGGTGAATGCGGAAAAAACCAAGCTACTCGGTGCAGTTCTGGTGGGCTGTGCCAAAGAATATAACGACCTGCTGCAAATGATGCTGAATGGCCTGGCTATCCCGGCAAATCCAGAAAGCCTGATCATGCCGGGTTATGCACAATCATCAGCGAAAACAGGCGGTAGCGGGGTCGATTTACTGCCGGACAGTGCAACCATCTGTTCATGTAATAACGTTTCTAAAGCTGATATTTGCAGTGCTATCGCTGATGGTTCCACCTCGCTCGGTGCCTTGAAAAAATGTACCAAAGCAGCAACGGCGTGTGGCGGATGTGCACCTTTAGTGACACAAGTATTGAAATCTGAATTGCAACGCCAAGGGGTGACTGTTAACAACCACCTTTGCGAACACTTTGCCTATTCACGCCAGGAGCTGTATCACCTGGTACGGGTCAATGAAATCAAAACTTTTGATGATTTGATTGGGCAACATGGTCATGGGATCGGCTGTGATATCTGTAAACCAACTGCGGCAAATATTCTCGCATCTTGCTGGAATGACTTTGTACTCAAACCAAGCCATGCTGGCCTGCAAGACAGTAATGACTATTATCTCGGTAACATCCAAAAAGATGGCTCTTATTCAGTCGTGCCACGTATGGCTGGAGGTGAGGTCACTCCAGAGGGCTTGATTGCCATCGGTCAAATTGCCAAAGAATACGGTTTATATACCAAGCTTACCGGTGGACAACGGGTCGATATGTTTGGTGCCCAAGTGCATCAGTTGCCTGAAATCTGGGAAAAACTGATCAACGCCGGTTTTGAATCGGGTCATGCTTACGGTAAATCACTCCGCACCGTGAAATCATGTGTCGGCAGTACTTGGTGCCGTTATGGGGTGGATGACTCCGTCGGTTTGGCCATCTTCCTGGAAAATCGCTACAAAGGCTTACGTTCACCACATAAGTTGAAAATGGCGGTATCGGGCTGTACCCGTGAATGTGCCGAAGCGCAAAGTAAAGATGTCGGGGTGATTGCCACTGAAAAAGGCTGGAACCTGTATGTCTGCGGTAATGGTGGCATGAAACCACGCCATGCAGAATTGCTGGCATCTGACTTGGATACGCAAACTTTAATCCGTTATATCGACCGTTTCTTCATGTTCTATATCCAGACCGCAGACCGTCTGCAACGTACTTCGGTATGGCGTGACAACCTGGAAGGTGGTCTGGATTATTTAAAAGATGTGGTGGTAAATGACTCACTGGGTCTGGCCGCTGAACTGGAACGCCGTATGAACCATGTGGTTGGTACCTATCAGGATGAATGGCGTACCGCGGTGGAAGATCCGGAAGTTCGTAAACGCTTCGTAACCTTTATCAATGCAAAAGTTGAACAACAAAATGATCCACACATCCAATTCGCCGAGGTGCGCGGTCAAATCCGCCCAAAAACCGAGGCTGAGCGTGATGTGACACGTATTCCTGTTGTTGAAGCTTAAAAGAATAAAGGAGAAAGATGATGACAATTTTAAAAGAAATGAATAAAACCAATGAGCTGGAATGGCTAGAAATTTGTGCGCTGGATGATATTACCCCGAATACCGGTGTAGGTGCATTAATTGGAAATCAGCAAATTGCCATTTTCCGTGTCGGTAATGAAAAACGCGTCTATGCCTTGAGCAATCAAGATCCATTCAGTCAGGCTTTTGTCATATCGCGCGGCATCATTGGCGATTTGCAGGGCGAGCGTGTCGTGGCATCTCCCATCTACAAGCAGCATTTCAGTCTGGCCACCGGACGCTGTCTGGAAGATAAAGATCAAAAGTTACTGGTTTTCCCAAGCAAGATTGAAAATGGCAAGGTTTGGGTCAGTCCTACACCGCAAAAAACATATATCACCAATAACGGCACTTCTCAAGAAAAGATAAAACTGGTGCTGGTGGGCAATGGTCTGGCGGGTATGCGCTGTCTGGAGGATTTACTGGATATGGCACCGGATCGCTATGAAATTACCGTGATCGGCGAAGAACCTTGGGGCAACTATAACCGCATCATGCTTTCACCAGTATTGTCGGGCGATAAAACCATTGATGACATCATGCTGCATCCACATGCCTGGTATAGCGATAAAAATATCCGCTTTATTGCCGGTGATGCTGCGGTAAAAATTGATCGTCCACGTAAGCAGGTCTATACCGAAAAAGGCCTGGTGGTGGATTATGATCGCCTGATTCTGGCGACAGGTTCCAAACCTTTTGTGCCACCGATTCCAGGTTCGGACTTAAAAGGTGTGATCAGTTTTCGTGATATCTATGATGTCAATACCATGCTGGATTACTGCAAATCTAAACAGAATGCAGTGGTGATTGGTGGCGGTCTATTGGGACTTGAAGCCGCTTATGGGCTGAAACAACGTGGTATGAATGTGACGGTTTTGCATTTGATGGACCGCATTATGGAACGTCAATTGGACAGTCGTGCCAGCAGCTTGTTGAAACAAAGTATTGAAGCGAAAGGTATCAACATCATGACTCAAGCCAATACTGAACAACTGATTGGCGAAGCGGGTCATGTCACTCAAATCAGACTGAAAGATGGCACGGTGCTGGATGCTGATCTGGTGGTTTTTGCTGTGGGCATCCGTCCGAATATGGCCTTGGCGCAAAGTGCCGGCTTACGTTGTAACCGTGGCGTAATCGTCAATGACACCATGCAAACCTTTGACCCGAGTATTTATGCGGTGGGTGAATGTATTGAGCACCGTAATCAAACCTTCGGTCTGGTTGAACCACTTTGGGGCCAAGCTTTTATTTGTGCCTCACATCTGGCTGAACACGGCAGCTTAACCTTTAAAGCACCGACGGTTCCGACTCAGCTTAAGGTCAGTGGCTGTGATGTATTTTCAGCGGGGAACTTTGAACCGCAGGATGATTTTGAAGACATTATCTTGAATGATGAAAAACGTCAGATCTATAAACGCATTATTATTCAAAAAGATAAAGTCATTGGTGCAGTATTGTTTGGCGATACTGAAGATGGCGCCTGGTATGCAGAGCTGATTTCTGATCAAACGCCAATCAGTAATATTCGTAATAAATTGCTCTTTGGTAAAGATTTTGCATTAAAGAAAGCAGGCTGATTTGAAACGGGTAATTGAGAAGAGTTTAAATTTTAGCAATGCCTCAATTACCGAAATGATTTAATTGAATTCGCGTAGGCATTAGCCTTACTTTTGAAAGATCAAAAGTAACAAAAATCTTTGTTTCCCATACATTACGTCCTGTAATGATGGGAAACGGTGGCATCCATGCCACCTCGAGAGAATACATACTTACGTGAACTCTAAAGATTTAGATAGCTTGGAAAATAGAAGAAATTATTCAAGTGAATTTATTCGATAGAAAGGAGCATCCATGAATAGTATTCCCGTTATGGAACTGCATAGCTCCACAGAAATAAATACCAAAATCACCAATACCACCTGTCCCTATTGTGGGGTGGGATGTGGTGTCACTGCGACTGTACAGGACACAGCATTAGGTCAAAAAGTTTCAGTTACCGGGGATGTCAACCATCCATCCAACTACGGGAAACTGTGCATTAAAGGGAGCAATCTGGCCGATACCATTGGCCTGGAAACACGTGTTCTTCATCCCATGCTCGGCCGGAAGAATCAGCGTGAAAAGACCGACTGGAATACTGCAACGGATTTAATTGCCAATAAGTTTCAGCAATGTATTGATCAATACGGTCGCGACAGTATTGCCTTTTATGTCTCTGGGCAATTGCTGACTGAAGACTATTATGTGGTGAACAAGTTCGTCAAAGGTTACCTCGGTACAGCCAATATCGATACCAATTCACGCCTCTGCATGTCATCAGCAGTTGCTGCACATAAGCGCGCTTTTGGTGAAGATATTGTTCCGGCCAGCTATGAAGATTTTGAACATACCGACATGGTGGTGCTGGTCGGTTCAAATACGGCATGGTGTCATCCGGTGTTATATCAACGCATCATGAAAGCCAAAGAACAGCGTGAGCTGTTTGTAGTGGTGATTGACCCGCGTTTTACCAGTACCTGTGAAGCAGCAGACCTGCATTTGCCAATTTTACCGGGTCAAGACGTTGCATTATTCAATGGCTTATTACAGTATTTGGCGCAAAATGGTCATGTAGACCAAGACTTTATTGCTGCACATACTCAAGGTCTAGAGCAAGCTTTAACACATAGCCAAACTGAATCATCCATCGATGATGTCGCAGTACGTACTGGTATTTCACTGGAAAAACTGCAAGTGTTTTATGAGCAATTCGCTCAAACCGAAAAAGTGATGACCCTGTTTTCCATGGGGGTGAATCAGTCCTCTCAAGGGGTGAATAAAGCCAACAGTATAACCAACTGCCATTTGTTTACGGGAAAAATCGGCAAACTCGGTGCAGCGCCATTTTCCATGACTGGACAGCCGAATGCCATGGGCGGTCGTGAGGTGGGCGGTTTAGCCAACATGCTGGCGGCACATTTAGAACTGGAAAATGAAAACCATCAACAACTGGTGCAAAATTTCTGGCAAAGCCCTTATATTGCCAAGCAGGCTGGCTTCAAGGCGGTTGATCTATTCCATGCGGTAGAAAGTGGCAAAATCAAAGCCATCTGGATTATGGCAACCAATCCGGTGGTGAGTTTACCTGATGCTGATCAGGTCAAACGTGCTCTGAAAAAATGTGAGTTTGTGGTGGTGTCGGATATTTGCCAAGACACCGACACCACACAATATGCCGATGTGCTGCTACCGGCTTTAGGCTGGGGTGAAAAAGATGGTACCGTCACCAATTCTGAACGCCGTATTTCCAGACAGCGTGCATTTTTAGAAGAGCCAGAACAGGCTAAAGCCGACTGGTGGGCGATTAGTCAGGTCGCTAAAAAAATGGGCTTTAGCGGTTTTGATTTTAACAATAGCCATGACATTTTTCTGGAACATGCACGACTCTCAGCTGAACAAAATTCAGAGCCAGATCTGCGCGCTGATACGCCAAATTTCCGTTATTTCAATTTAAAGGCTTTAAGCGAGTTAAATAAAACCGAATATGATGAACTGCAACCGGTGCAGTGGCCAGTCTGGACTAAACATCAACAAGATGATGCAGTCGCTCGAATGTATACCGAAGGGCAATTTAGCTATGCCGATGGCAAGGCTAAATTTATTGCCATTACCGCGATAGATCCGGTTAATCAAATCTGTAGCGAATTTCCTTTGGTGCTGAATACCGGCCGGATTCGTGACCAGTGGCACACCATGAGCCGTACCGGTTTATCTGCCAATTTAAGTACCCATCGTGCAGAACCGTATTGTGAAATCCATCCG
Organism: Acinetobacter sp. UBA5934; assembly: GCF_002430855.1. Lineage (NCBI taxonomy): Bacteria > Pseudomonadati > Pseudomonadota > Gammaproteobacteria > Moraxellales > Moraxellaceae > Acinetobacter > Acinetobacter sp. UBA5934. The sequence goes on from NZ_DJDC01000175.1 coordinate 5,668, forward strand.
CATGATGCTTTGAAATACGGGATCAAAGATGGCGAGCTGGTAGACGTTAAATCGAAATGGGGCAACTGTGTTTTACGTGCCACGGTCAGTGATGATATTCGTCGGGGACAGGTTTTTGCACCCATTCACTGGAATGATCAAGTTGCGTCGGATGCGCGTATTGGCAAAGTGGTCAATCCGGTGGTCGATCCAATTTCCGGTGAACCTGAGTTTAAACATACCCCGGTGATCATCCATCCTTTTTATAGTCAGTGGCAAGGCGTGTTTTATGTGCGTCAGGGCTTTGAAAAAATCGTACAAACATCGATTGAAAATACGGTGTGGTGGACGAAAATTACCACTACTAAAGCTCTGCGCTATGAACTGGCAGACCGTAAAAAATTTACCCAGACCACTGAGCATTTGAAAGAACTGTTACCGTTTCAGGATGAAAGTTTTGAATGGCTGAACATTGAAGATCAAACTGCGCATATCAGTCACAGCGTGGTGTTGAAAGATGGCCATTTAATTGCCAGTTTGTATATTGCACCTAAGGCTTTGTTGCCAGATCGGGACTGGGTCGCCAGTTTATTTAAGCGTGAGCGTTTAAGTGCCATGCATCGTAAGGCATTGCTTGCCGGTCAACCGATGTCGATGGCGAACAATGAAGGACCACTGGTCTGTAGCTGCTTTAAGGTCGGTAAAAACCGGATTATTGACACTATTAAAACCCAAAATATCACCGATGAAAAACAGGTCACTGCATGCTTAAAAGCGGGCGGCAACTGCGGTTCATGTTTGCCTGAAATTCGTGGCTTAATCAAGGCTTGTCAAATGGAGGCGGTGGAATGAGAAAAAAATTAAAACTTTCGGTATATCCGCGCACCGATCTGGTGATTTTAGCCGGCGGACAGGCAAAACGGATGAATGGTATCAATAAACTGTTACAGCAATTTGATGACCAGATTCAACTGATCAAAATCCATCAACAGCTGAAATCCAGTGTTCAACAGATATGGATCAACAGTCATCGTGATTATTCAATTTATCAAAAAATCATTCCTAGCATTCATTGTTATCAGGATGATGAAAGCGGATTTTTAGGTCCGCTGATGGGAATGAAAAGTGCCTGGACCCATGTACAGGCCGATTATGTGCTATTCATTCCCTGTGACGTCACCTTTATTCCTGCAAGAGTTGTTCTTAAGCTGCATCAGGCTTTGAGTAAAAACACTCTGGTCGAAGTGGCGTATGTAGAAATCAATGGTACAGCCCTGTATCCCTTCTGTCTGGTCAAGCGCAGCAGCTTACGCATCCTTACTATGCATCTTGAGCAAAAGCAGCGCAGTTTAAGGCAGTGTTTTTTGGATTTGCACGCTCAAGTGGCACGGTTTGAAAATCATGCCCTGTTTTTTCACAGTATTAACTCGCTGGATGAGCTGCAGCAGTATCAACAACTTAAATTTTTGCACTAAACATGAAAATTTCTTCTTGAGCACAAAGTTGGAACACTTATTGCAAATCTAATTATAACAAGATGGGGCGATTTAAACCTTGCGCACAATACTTGTGCGATTACAGCAAGATGCCTGAAGATGGATGTTCAACATGAATATGATGACAGAGCTTGAAACCAATACACGATTTGTCGATCAATTTGGTCGCAGCAAGCGCAAATTGCGAATTTCAGTAACCGATCGCTGTAATTTTAAATGTGTCTATTGTATGCCGGAACATCCTGAATGGATGAAAAAACATGACTTGCTCAGTTTTGAACAGCTTTACCAGTTTTGTGATTTTATGGTGCGCCGTGGTATTGAATCTATTCGCATTACAGGCGGCGAACCATTAATGCGTCAGGGCGTGGTGCATTTTGTTGCTCAGTTACAAGACTTAAAAAAGCTCGGGCTGAAACGCATTTCCATGACCACCAATGCGCATTATTTAAAACAATATGCACAGGCGTTAAAACAGGCCGGACTGGATGATTTAAACATTAGTCTGGACAGTCTGGATGCCCAGCAATTTAAACAGCTGACCCAAAAAGATTTATCTCCTGTCCTTGAAGGAATTCAGGCAGCGCAAGCGGTAGGGTTGCCGATCAAGATCAATAGTGTATTGATGAAGGGCGTGAATGACGATCAGATTCTGCCTTTGGCGCGCTGGTCGATTCAAGAAAAAATTGTCTTACGTTTTATCGAATTTATGCCCCTGGATGGTGACCGTAAATGGTCGAGCGAGCATGTAGTCAGTGAGCAGCAAATTTTAAAAATATTAAATACTGAATTTGCAGTAACGAGCCAAGAGAGTCCTTCAGTTCGTTCAAGTTCAGAGCCAGCACGACAGTATTTTATTGATAGTCATCCAGTCGGAATCATATCCACCATTACCCATTCATTTTGTGGCACCGCTGACCGGGTACGTTTAACCGCACAAGGTGAGTTCTATAACTGCCTGTTTGCGCCTCAAGGCTTAAATCTAAAAACTGAAATTAAAGCCCTGAACGCTTCTGAACCTTTGAGTGAACTGAGCTTGCATGCTGCGTTATCCCAGTATATCTGGAACAAAGAATCAGGCTATCACGGCATAGCACAACGTTTGGAAAATCAGCGCATGAATAAAAACAGTCGAAAAATCAGCATGCACATGCTTGGAGGTTAAGATGTCACAGATCAAAATTAAAATTGAAGCCTTCGGTGCAGTAGAACGTCAGTTACCTGCAAATCTGGAAATGACGTGCAGCCCATATAGTACGGTTGCACAAGTTTTGGCTCAAGTTGGGCAGGAGTATCCGGCAGCTTTTACCATGATTGAACGCTGTGCCTGTGCTATCGGCGAGGACATTATCTCACGTCAAACTCAATTCCATGCAGACACCACTTTGGTGCTGCTGTCACCGGTAGCAGGGGGGTGAAATGGAACAGCTGAAAGCATTTTCCAGAATTCAGGATACACCCTTAACCTTAGACAGCTTTGATCAGATTGAACATTTTCCAGAATGTGGCGGTATTGGGGTTTTTGTCGGCACAGTGCGTAATCATCATGAAGGTAAAGCGGTTAAAGCGCTGAAATACACATCTTATGCACCCGTGGCGGAAAAAATGATTCGCCAGATTGAGCAGGAGATTCAGCATAAATATGGCGTGTCCTATGTTCGGGTGATTCACCGGATTGGGGCTTTAGATATTGGTGAAAAAGCCATTATTGCCATTGCTTATGCGGCACATCGCAGGGAAGCCTTTGCTGCCTGTGAAGAAGCGGTAGAACGGGTCAAGCATGAGGTTCCAGTCTGGAAAGAAGAATTTTATCTGGATGGTAGCAGCCAATATGTAGAAGGCTGCTGTATCCGTAAAGATGAAGTAGATGAAGCACATTTACATCATCATCCTGCAGACTCATTTGAACAGCATGATCATCAGCATTGTGACCATGCGAAAGATCATGCCAAAGACAATACTGTGCCGATCTACCAATGGCCGCTTTAATTTCAAAATATTTTTAAAAATGAATCATAGGAACATGCAATGAAAAATGTCGGGATGAAAGCCGAAAGTTATCGCACTGCAGTGGCCACAGGAATTCTGCACGCACCGCCACATTGCATCGAGTTGTTACGTAACGGCAATACTGAAAAAGGTGATGCGCTAAAGACCGCACGAATTGCAGGGATTTTAGCGGCGAAACGTACCGATGAGCTGATTCCGCTGTGTCATCCGCTACCGATTTACCGTGCCGATGTGGAATATGAACTGTTTGATGCCCACGTCGAGATTATTGCCACAGTAGAAACCATTGGGCCGACCGGGGTGGAAATGGAAGCCCTGACTGCAGTTAGTCTGGCCGGGCTAACGCTGTATGACATGCTGAAACCGCATTGCGAACCGGAAGACTTATGTCTGGACCAGGTTAAATTACAAAAGAAAAAAGGTGGCAAGTCCCATTTTACCCGTGTCTTAAAAGAAGCCATGCCGGCTTCGATTATTGTATTGTCCGATACCGTGGCTGCCGGTAAAAAACCGGATACTGCCGGGCAGAATGTGCTGGAAATTTTACAGGAAGCCAATTTTAGTAATATTGCTTACCACGTCATTCCTGACAGTCCTGAACAACTGTTGGCATTGCTTGAACAGCAAAAAAATGATTATCCACTCATTTTAACTGTTGGTGGAACAGGGCTGGGGCCAAAAGATTTAACCGTGGAAACCATTCAGCCTTTATTAAAACGTGAGATTCCCGGACTGATGGAAGCTTCACGCAGTTTTGGGCAAAAACGAACTCCGTATGCCGCTTTAAGTCGTGGCGTGGCCGGTTATATCGATAACAGTCTGGTGATGACCTTGCCGGGCAGCCGTCAGGGGGCGAAAGAATCCTTGATTGCAGTGCTGCCAGCATTGGTACATTTATTTGATGTGCAAAAAAATATTCCCCATCCAGGTGGCTACCAATGAATAGCAAAATGTCTGGATGTGGCGCAGAGCCGGGTCTGATTACGGTAGATCAGGCTTTGAATTTAATTTTGCAGAATACCCAGGGGCCTGCCACGGAAAGTCTGGGGTTAAATCGGGCTTTAAATCGCTATTTAGCGCAAGATATTTATTCCTCTATTAATCTGCCGTTATTTTCACAGAGCGCGGTAGACGGCTATGCGATTTGCGCCCAATCTGCAATTGCGCCACATAGCGAATTTAAACTGATCGGTGAAATTCAAGCCGGACATTCATCTGAGTTACAACTCAAAACAGGGCAAGCGGTGCGGATTTTTACCGGGGCCAAGATTCCGTTTGGCACCACTACGGTGGCACGTCAGGAAATTATCAAAGTCATTGATTCAAATAGAATTGCAATCACTGAACACTTAAACGCCAATACCGACATACGTAATGTGGGCGAAGAAATTTCAATTGGACAACTGTTAGCCAGTAAAGGGCAACTACTTTCAGTCGGAGCCATTGCTTCTTTAAGTATGGCCGGTATTCAAAGCGTAGAAGTTTTTCAATATCCCAAAGTTGCAGTGGTGATTAGCGGAGATGAAGTTGCGGAAAGTGTAGAGGACTTTGCGACGGGTAAAATTTTTGATGCCAATGGGCCGTTGATTCAAGCCTGGTTTCAAAATGCGGGACAGCAGGTTGAAATTTTCCATGTTGCTGATACGGAAGATGCAGTTAAAAGTTTAATTCAAACATTATCGAAAAGTTATGATCTGGTTTTAACCACCGGCGGAGTGTCGGTTGGAGATTATGATTTTATTCGACCAGTAGCTCTAAATCTAGGCTTTGAGCAAGTGTTCTGGAAAGTAAAACAAAAACCGGGTAAACCGATGTTTTTTGCAGAATTAACTCGAGCTGACCGTACACGTTGTTATCTGCTTGGACTTCCGGGCAATCCCGCAGCCGTGTATGTGGGCATGCAAATTTATACCTCAACCGTATTAAAGGCTTTGCAAGGACAAAAACAGCAACCGAACTGGTTTAGCGCCGTGTTGAGTCATGAGGTGAAAATGGATGGCCGGGAACGTTTTTTAAGAATGTCGGCCAGTTTTGATCAGGGATTGCTCAAGGTCAGAAGCTTGTCGAAACAGCAGTCGCATATGCTAAGCAATTTAATGCAGGCCAATTGTCTGGTCAGAATTCCTGCGGAAATTGCTTTATCTGAAGGACATATTGTGCACGGTTTGTTTATTGATTAAGGGGTAAAAGAATCATGAAAAAATCCCTTTTTTTCTCAGTATGTCTAGCAGCTTCAATTTCAGTAGCCCATGCTGAAACAGTCAGAATTTATGCTGCTGCCAGTTTGACCAATGCCATCATTGATCTTGGAAAAATCTATCAAAAGCAGTATCCCAACACCAATCTTGTACCGGTCTATGGGGCTTCATCAGCGCTTGCCAAACAGTTAGAAGCAGGGGCCAGCAGTGACATTTTTTTTTCGGCAGATCTGGACTGGATGAATTACCTGATCAAAAAGAACCTGATTCATCAAAACAGAGTCAAGCCCTTATTGTTTAATCAGTTGGTGGTGATCAGTCCAAAAAACCTCAATATTCCTTTTAAAGCTCAATCCGGTTTTAATTTTGCGCAATCTTTTAAAGGACATCTCTGTACTGGGCAAATGGAATCCGTTCCTGCAGGTAAATATGCCAAGCAGAGTTTGACTAAGCTGAATTGGTTAAATAGTTTGAATGGTCGCATAGTTGGTACGGATGATGTGCGTTCAGCCTTGGTATTTGTCGAACGTGGTGAATGTGATGTAGGCATAGTTTATAAAACAGATGCACTCATCAGCCAGAAAGTGAAAATTATCGGAACCTTGCCGGCAGATTCACATCATCCGATTATTTATCCGATTGCCTTGACCAAACAGGGAGCTAAAAATGCAGATGCCATTCAATTTGAAAAATTTATAAAAACCAGTCCGCAGGCAAAAAGCATCTTTCAAACATATGGATTTCGCATGAGTCAATCATAGGGGGATCGTCAAGACATGTTCAGTCCCGAAGAACTGAGTGCCTTATATCTTTCGGCAAAAGTCGCTTTATGGGCAACGCTCATCTGCTTACCGTTTGCAGTGGCTTTGGCCTGGACTTTGGCACGCCATGAATTCAGGCTGAAATTTTTGGTCGAAGCGTGTTTGCAATTGCCGATGGTCCTGCCGCCCGTGGTTTTGGGTTATTTACTTTTGGTTCTGTTTGGTAATAAAGGCTGGATTGGGCAATATCTGAATGCAATGGGGATTGAACTGGCATTTAACTGGAAGGGGGCCGTACTTGCTTCGATGATTGTGGCATTTCCCTTGATGGTGCAGCCAATTCGTCTCTCTTTTCAATTAATTAATCGACAATTGGAACATGTGGCCGGTTCATTGGGGGCAAGTCCGTTCAGAGTATTTTGCAGTATTAGCCTGCCTTTGGCACTGCCGGGAATGCTGATCGGGAGCATCCTGTGTTTTAGTCGAAGTCTGGGAGAATTTGGTGCCACCATTACCTTTGTCGGGAATATTCCAGGTGAAACCCGCACTATTCCCATTGCGATTTATTCATTCTTGCAACAACCTGATGGTGAAGAATTTGCCATACGGTTGGTGATATTATCCTTGTGTCTGGCATTTTCAGCCTTGATCGCCAATTATTTTATTCTGCAAAAGTATCAACGGAAATTAGGAGGCTGATATGTTGAAATGTGATTTTCAATATCAACACGCTGATTTTAATTTGAGTGTTGAACTGGAGATGCAGCAACAGCTGTTAGGCATCGTAGGGGCATCGGGGAGTGGTAAAAGCACCTTGCTAAAAAATATTGTGGGTTTGCTCAAGCCACAGCAGGGTTGTATCCAGTTGAATGAACAGGTATTCATTGATACTCAGCAAAACATACATGTGCCCATGCATCAACGTAAAATCGCTCTCATTTTCCAGAATGCCTTGCTGTTTCCTCATATGAATGTGCAGCAAAATTTATGCTATGCAGAAAAATTAGTAGCTCAACCGGAACGAAAATTCCAGTTTGAAGAAGTCGTGGAATTACTGGAATTAAGCCCTTTAATTCAGCGTAAAGCTCATCAACTTTCGGGTGGGCAAGCACAGCGTGTGTCGATTGGACGTGCTTTATTGTCTTCACCAAATTTATTGTTATTGGATGAACCTTTAACGGGGCTGGATACACATTTAAAGCAGCAAATTTTACCGTTTTTTAAACGGATGAAAGATGAGCTGGATTTACCGATGATTTATGTCACGCATCATCCTGAAGAACTGGAATATTTAGAAGCGGATACCTTGAAGTTAAGTCAAGATGGATTACAGCTTTATTAGACGTTTTCTATAAATCATTTTTCAGTGACGACAAATAATTAAAAAAACTAAAATAAAAAATAGATTTTATCAAATATTAGATTCATGAGCGTGGCATGGATGCCACACGTTTCCCATCCCTTGCGCTGTGTTTTAAAGCAGTGCTTAAAACTGGCTCAGGATGTCGTGTATGGGAAAAAAAAAGGTTTTTGTCTACTTTTGACCTTTCAAAAGTAGAGTCGTGCCTGCGCAAAGGCATCAAAATAAAATCAAGCAAATAAGGCCGTGCTAATTTAAAAAAACTGATATGGAGCATTTTTTGATTTATGAATGAGACCTTAAACCTATTAAACTGAGAGGATTTAATTACTTAATCAGAAAGAAAAATAGCCTAAGCAATTTAAATCCTAAACTGCTTAAGCTATCGCTATAAAAATCAAAATAAATTATTCAGGTTTTTGATATTCATTGATGACTTCAAGTGCAGCACGAAAGGCTTCTTGAGTAGCAGGAGCGCCACAGTATGGCAAGCTGTGTAATAACACTTCCTGAATTTCTTCTACTGTTGCACCATTATTGAGTGCACCGCGAACATGTCCCTTAAGTTCAGTTGGGCTTTTTTGAGCAGTTAAAAAGGCAATGGTGATCAGTGAACGATATTTACGTGGAAGAACACCTTCACGTTGCCAGGTTGAACCCCAGGCATGTTCATTAATCCAGTCCTGTAAAGGTTGAGTAAAGGGCACAGTATTGTCCTGCGCACGTTTTACAAAAGCTTCGCCCATGACTTCAGTACGAACTTTTAAACCATTTTCAAAATCTTGTTGTGACATGTTTTTACTCTTTTAATATCTATAACAAAGAAGTGGCCAAAGTTTATGCCTTAATTCTATTTATGCGTATAGGTTTATGGTCGTAGATCGATCTTTTTTATAGAATCCATGAGATGATTTTTTAGCTCATCTTCAGGGTTTTAAATCTTTAAAAAATAATGCAGAAATAAAATCAGTAGAGCAGAGCACAATACCCTAAAAGATCATTTACAAAGCTTCATTGCTTGAAAGCCATTAACTACTAGCCCGGTTAATGGCATAGAAAAAGGCAGAGTAAAAATGATTATTGAGTATGTTTAACCACAAGCACGGGAACATGACTGGCAGTCAGAATATCTTGGGCAATACTGCCAATGAAGGTTTTTTTTAAACCGGTTCGACCATGTGATCCAACTACGATTAAATCAGCCTTTAGTTCATCTGCAAGTTCAGCAATGGCATCACTGGGCGATTGTTTGGCTAAAAGCTGAGTATGGGTTTCAATCCCGGCATTGGTAAATTTGAGTCCAAGCTCTGCCAGAATGTTTTTGGCATGGGCTTTGGCTTCCATAAAATAATCAGTGACGCCGGGAACATTTTTATAAAAACTGACACTGGTCAAAGGATCAATAATCACTACACTGACAATAGTGACTTTACTGCCAAAAGCCTTGGCTAAAATCATGGCCTGGTCAGCTGCAGCTACGGCAATCGGCGAGTCATCGACAGAAACTAAAATGTGTTGGTAATACTCCATGATACTGTCCTCTTGTTGCAAGATTCGTGATCTGCTTTAAGAGTAGCATAGCCAGAGATAAGCAATGTAAAAGGATAAAAAGGTATTATTCAGCACGTAAAAATTTGATGAATATCAGAAAATAATAAAAATTAAATGATCAATCGCTTAGATGTTATATAAAAAAAATCCAGTGGCATGGCCTGATGAAACTGGACAAAGAGTAAGGCTGAGTCTATTAAATGATGGCTCGATCAATCAGATTTTGGATCGTTTCGGATTCATAGCCCAATTCTTTTAAAATTTGTTCGGAGTTTTGTTTTATGGTGAATAATATCCGGATTGAAGTGGAATAATTCAAAATAGAATCCGTCCTGATTTTTATTGTAGTACGCATTTAAAAACCGCCTTCGAAAAGACGGTTTTTACCTAAAAAAATAAATGAAGCGTTATTAATAATGCTACATAGTTGGGTATGCGCTGCATTGCAGCACAAGAATTACCCTAACATTACATGTTAGGGTAATTTGGACCACCACCGCCTTCCGGCGTTACCCAGGTGATATTTTGAGACGGATCCTTAATGTCACAGGTCTTGCAGTGCACACAGTTGGCTGCATTGATCTGGAAACGTTTCGATCCGTCATTATTTTCCATGATTTCGTAGACACCTGCCGGGCAGTAGCGCTGTGCAGGTTCATCCCATTTCGGCAGGTTCACGTTCACCGGAATCGAAGCATCAGTCAGCTTTAAATGGGCCGGCTGGTTTTCTTCATGCACGGTGTTCGATACAAACACCGAAGACAGACGGTCAAAAGTCAGCTTGCCATCCGGTTTTGGATAATTCGGCTTAAAGTTCACTGCATCTACAGTTTTCAAGGCACCAAAATCCGTCACCAGGTCATGCAGGGTAAACGGTACCTTAAACACGTTCTGGTCGATGAAGTTAAACGCACCGCCGATCCATTGACCGAACTTATGCATTGCCGGACCAAAGTTACGCGAGTTATACAGCTCTTCTTTCAACCAGCTGTTGTTGAACTTCTCGGTATAAGCCGTTAATTCTTTAACAAAGAAATCTTCGCCTTCAACCACACGTGCAACAGCCAGGTCGCCGCCTTTTTCTACACCGGCAGCGATGGCTTCAAATACCGCTTCACCGCAGAGCATGCCGGATTTCATTGCCGTGTGTGAACCTTTGATCTTGGCAAAGTTCAGGAAGCCGGCATCATCACCAATTAACGAGCCACCCGGGAAGGTGAATTTTGGTAGTGAGTTAAAGCCGCCTTTGGTCACGGCACGCGCGCCATAAGAAATCCGCTTGCCACCTTCGAGATACTGCTTGATTAAAGGATGGGTTTTCCAGCGTTGCATTTCCATAAATGGATACATATGCGGGTTGGTGTAGGACAGATC
>NZ_DJDC01000181.1:0-11042 GCF_002430855.1 Acinetobacter sp. UBA5934
TGAGCAAAATGAAAACACATCCCTGTGCATGCTCAACCCTGAGCAAGTCTGCTAAAGTGCAGATACCTGTTCAGGTTGGGTTATAAACTGCGCCGTTTCCGGAGTATCTTCCACAAACTGATGGCTGCCATATTCGTTATTGCTCAAGTTTAAATGCTTATAACTGAGCAGATAAAAATCACTATATTTTTTGATCACCAGTGGATGCATACCGACTGTTAAAGCGTCTTGTTCCTTGAACAGCTTCATCACTTGCCGGTCATTCATGGCCACCACAAAACGCTCATCATTCATTGAAATCTGTACCAATCCACTGCCTTTGGCAAAAATTGGAATCAGAAATTTATGATTCAGGGCGATGGCACTGGCAGCATAACTTTCAATCTTCTGACTAATCACATTAAATACCAGTCCATGACCAAAACAGTCCAATAACTGGCTACGGTTTTCCTGCGGTAAATTGACCTGTATGCCCAGTTTCAGTAAATCTTGATGACTGACCTGTTTGTTGCGCAGCAATTCCCTGAGTAAATTGTGCTTTAACTTGGCATCAAAAAACTGGCTGTCCAGCTGCAAATCATTATTGACCAGAATCGAACCCAAGGCATTGCGATGTCGGGGCAGCAGGTTCTCAATCACTTTGCGATAATAGAACTTGCTGTTTTTTTTCACCTGACGGATTTTGCGATAAAAATAGCTGGCATCAAACTTATGCAGTAAAAAGTCATGCAGCAACTCTGAACTGGCCAGTACCGCAATGGCATCGTGCCCGGTAAAAGGCAGATTCAGGGTCTGAATTTCTGGCAGTACCTGTTCAAGTTTTAAATAATGCGCACGGTCTTCCGCACAATAAGGGTCATAGACCACGATATACTCACGTTCAGCTGCAACATCCTGTGGCAGAATGCGCATATTGGCATTATGTTCAGGATGGAAGAACATGTTATAGCGCAGGTCTTCGACATCTTCAGGATCGATGGAATACTGGGGCACTAATGCGACCACACGCTTTAAATCGAGCAGGTTGGAATATTTGATGACCGCATATCCGCCCATTGAACCGCCATAACCAATCCGGGTTTTGAACGGCGCAATCAGTTCCTGAATCTGGGCAAACATCTCGCGCATCGAACTTTCAGGAAACCAGGATTTCTGCTTCGGCATGATGCCAATTACGTTAAAGTTATATTTATGCAGTGATTTTTCCGCATTAATCGATAGTCCTTTGGCCCGGGTAATTAAATCGCCAAAAGAAAAAATCAGTTCATCCGATGAGCCTTTAAGAAAGATTGCACGAATTTGTTCGTCTTCAAAAATAATGTGTTTATCCATTTCCACACCGAAGCAAATCGGCCCTATATCAGAATCAATACTACAAATAGACACCTTGCCTATTTACGAAAAGCGACTATGTTATTTTATAGATGCCCAGAAGATTAAAAAGCGCAAAATATGACACAATCACTTCATCCTGCTGCTCAAAAAGGCTTCGGTTCTGCCGCTGAACTTTATCAACAAGTTCGCCCGAGTTATCCACAAGACATCGTCAATTGGCTACGTGACCAGCTCCAATTGAGTGAACAGTCGCAGGTGATTGATCTGGGTTCAGGTACTGGCAAATTCTTACCTTACTTAAAACAACTGACTTCACACATCATTGCCATTGAACCCATTCAGGCTATGCTGGCACAGTTACAACAGGCCTATCCTGACATTGAAACGTTACAGGCGTCCAGTGAATATCTTCCTTTACCCGCCCATAGTATAGATGCTGTGCTGTGTGCACAATCCTTTCACTGGTTTGCCAATCTTGAAACGCTCAAGCAAATTCATCAAGTCTTGAAACCCTCAGGGCATCTGGCCTTAATCTGGAATCAGCGTGATGTTCAGGTGGACTGGATCAAAGCGCTGGCTGACCGTATTCAGCCTTTGGAAGGCAATACCCCGCGTTATCATAGCGGTGAATGGAAAAAGGTCTTTGAACAGCAAGCGCTGTTTCAATTAGAACAGACCCAAACCTTTCAGCAGCAGCATGTTGGCACTGTAGAGCAGGTCGTCTCTAAACGATTGCTCTCTACCAGTTTTATTGCTGCAATGTCAGAACAGCAACAGCAGCAGTTAAAAACTGAATTTGAACAGATCGTTTTAAAGTACACAGGCAAGCATCCTCAAGATGAAATCGCATTTCCTTATGTGACCTATGCCTATGATTTTAAAAAAATTGATCAGAAATAAAGGAACCATCATGATAAAACTTCAATTCAAACATTTTGGTTTACCCGTTTTACTGTGCTCAAGTGTACTGATGAGTGCCTGTGATCGTAAGCAAGATACGGTATCGCAAAGCGACAAGATTGAACTTGAAGACAAGGTCATGCAGGAGCTGATTACCGAACCGGTAAAAACCTTCCCGCAAACTCCGGATGATCAGCATGATATTGCCTTACTGACCGACTTCGACAAGCGTTTCAGCGAAATGAGTGACGAAATGGAAGATGAACTGGTGAAAATGGAGGATCAAGGTTCACTCACTGATGAATTCGCACATAACCGTAAACGCGACAATATTTACTCGGCTTTAACCATGCTCAAAGAGCTGGATTTAAAAACCCAACAGGGACGCTATATTCAGGGCTTGATTGCAGAATACTGGCAGAATCAGGCCAAATTTTATGATGAAAATAAAGATGAAAAAGTAGAACCTGTTAAAAATTCAGCGGCCCAAGTCAAAGGCCTGGGCGAATTCCTGCATGCTCAGGAACAATTGGAACACTGGCAATCACAATATCCGGAAATGAACCAAGCGGTAACAAAAAAAGCTGAAGCAGCTAAATCCGAGAGCACTCTATCTGGCTACTAAAATTTGGTAAATAAAAAAGAGATCATCTGATCTCTTTATCTGTAGATCAATACTTTATGGCCTTTCGTCATGCTGTGGTAAGCCATCGCAAATGCTATCCCACTCTGCTTTTGATGCTACAAAAATATGTTGAGTCGGCTTTTGCTGCAACGGCGTATCCAGCGTCCCAATTCTCAAACGATACAGATCAGGCGTTTCGGTTTTAATACTGATGATGGGTGAGCCACAATCACTACAGAAACAACGCTAGGTGGTTTCGGTGGACTGAAACTTTTTCAGTAAATGTTCCCCTTGCACAATGTGAAAATCGGCTTTTCGAATTGGGGCGTTGGTGGCAAAAGCACTGCCATTGGCTTTACGGCAGCGCTGGCAATGGCACTGCACGATATCGCCAATTTCGCCTCGAATTTCGTAGCGCAAACCGCCACACAAACAACTTCCTGTATATCGCTTTTGTTCAGACATAACTGCTGCATTTTTTATAAGGATTGAATCTGTAACTTAGCAGGTTTTAAATCGCAGTTCAAAACCTGCCTCATGACTTGCTCTTATTTTTGCGCAGCCAGATAGGCATGCACGCCCTCAGCTGCAGCACGACCGGTAGCAAAACATGCCGTTAACAGATAACCACCGGTCGGCGCATCCCAATCCAGCATTTCTCCACAACAGAACACATGCGGGTTGGACTTTAATTGTAATTGTTCCGACAAAACATCGCGTTTTACGCCACCGGCACAGCTAATCGCTTCTTCTATAGGACGGAATCCTGTTAAAGCAACAGGCAGATGTTTGATCTGCTCGGCTAAAGCCAGTGCATCGTTCCATAAGTCTTTCGCAACCAGTTCACGCACCAGATTGGCTTTGGCTACATCCAGTCCCGCCTTACGCCAGACATTACTTAGTGACTGCTTTTTACCGGGCTGTAATTTTTTCGCCAATTGCTCCATGCTTTGCTCGGGAAGCAAATCCAGATACAACTGCATGACCTGACCATTTTTTTGCTGCTGACGTAATGCCCGTCCCTGCTTATAAACCAGACCACTTTCCAGACCATAGTGGGTAATCACAATATCACCCATGGTTTTGGCTTGACCCTCTACCCAAGCTTCCACACGTTTTAGCGGCTGACCAAAGACCGGTTGCATGAACCTGGACCAGGCACGTTCTACCCCGGCATTACTGGCTTGAAAAGCTTCAATGTCATGCGCAAGCAACCATTGCTGCCATGCACCATCGCTCCCCAGTTGCGACCAGGATACCGCGCCACACGCCATAATAATCGCATCAAAATCCTGTTGCTGGTCTTGCTGGTTTTTTAAATCCCGAATACACAGTTGCCGATCTTTTAAATTCACGACCTGATGACGATAGTGAAATATCACCCCCTGTTCAGCCAGACGTTTTAGCCAGGCACGCAGCAAAGGGGCAGCTTTCATTTCTACCGGGAACACCCGTCCTGAGGAGCCGATATAGGATGCAATCCCCAAACCCGTCATCCATTGCTGAATCCATTGGGCATCCCATTTTTTTACCCAAGGAGCCAGCCATTCCGCCTGATCATAACGCTGAATAAACTGCTCAATAGGCTCGGCATGGGAAATATTCAGTCCGGTTTTACCCGCCATCAAAAACTTGCGTGCAGCAGACGGCTTTTGTTCATAAACATGAATCTCATAGCCATCTTGGCTCAAGACTTCTGCAGCCATTAACCCTGCGGGACCTGCCCCAATAATTGCAACACGCTTTTTCATAAACCACTCATTCAGCGTTTTTAATATCAGTTTCTGATGTTACGGCTTGAACCGGATTCTGGCCTTGTAAAGGCTTAAAATCATCAAAGCGCGTACTGTAGCCTTCCGGCTTGCTGATGATCAGTTGCTGGCACAACTCCCCACGTTCCAGATACTTAATTTCAAAATGGGTACGTGCCGATGTGCCTGGAATCACTTCTTTAATAAAAGGTAATTTCCAGACATTAATTAATTGTTGCTGGGCTTCTTCGATATATTCAGGAATATTGCTGGCCAAAGTCACTGTTCCACTTGGCTGTAAGCGTGACAGGAGAAACTCAAAAAATGGCATGTTTAACCAGCGCTGGGCCGGATTGTGCGGTTCAGGATTCGGATAGAGAATAAAAAACTGTTCAACCTGAGCAGGCAATAGCGCATGCACAATCCAAGGCATGGCATCGGCATGAATTGCTTGTAAATTCGTTTGTCCTTCTAGGGCATGCTGTTTTTGCATGGCCAGATATTTTTCACGTGTACGCTCAATGGCAATCAATTTTTTTTCAGGATTTTGAGCTGAAAACAGCAAGGCATGTTTACCTTTACCGGCACCAATTTCCACACAAATGGGATCTGGGCTAATCATTTGAAAATCACGAGGCGCATGCATACGCTGTGCTTGAAATTGACGAATTGGCATAATCAGATCAAACTAATAAAAATCCGCTCAAGTCTAGCAAGAGCGACTGTATTTGCCTAATTGAATCCATATTTTTATTCGGAGAATAAGATGTCCCGTACTTTTCCGTGTCCACGCTGTGGCAAACCGACCACTTGGGAAGGCAATGAATTTCGTCCTTTTTGTTCAGAACGTTGCAAAATGATTGATCTGGGCGCTTGGGCCAATGATGAATATAAACTGCCGACTCAAGATTCACCACAGGCAGAAAATAGTGGCGAACAAGATGATTTTTAATCTTTTGCTTGATCAGCCGTAAAAACTCATCCAAAGGTGGAGAAAATGCTTTAATCCACCTTAACCAAAAGGATTGGAAAGCATGTTTTTATACTCCAAGCCCAAAAGAACAATACAGAAAAACAAAAGAATACCAATCGATTCAATTAAAACATCGTGGCCATAAAAACCTATACCTAAACATGCCAGCATGAAAAAATGGAATATAAACAGCACTATTTTTATTAATATGAGCTTCACCAGCTACCCCAAAAAGAATAAATTATAAATCACGTGACTTACATCAACTTTTTTATAATGGAAAAGTTAATTTGTCTATAACTCTGTATTAAATTTGTTTTTATTTTTTTCAATACGTAATAAAAATTTATCTAAAAAAAACGATTAAAAAATATCTCTTCTAAATGTTAAATTTTTCTCCTTTATACATAAAAAGCATAACCGGCGCTCACTATTTAAACTATAATGAGTCTATAAAAATACCAATAAAATTTGTTTTACTTACTCAACAGTTTAAAAGTGATGCATCTCAGCCCTAAAGTGTAATAAAGATAAAAATTAACAACTATAAATCTTAAAAATTATAAAAAAAGGAGAGCTCCATGGGTCTCTGGTGCTTAAGAATTTTATTTTTTCTGTTTCTCAGCCTCAGTATTATTGGCTTGATTTTCGGCATTTATACTCATGATGTCATTATTATCGCGATCGGCATTTTATTTATTTCTGCCGCCATTATCATTGCTCTGGAATTAAAACAGCTGCGCAGTGGGCCCTTTCGTGAAGATTGATGAAATGAACTCATCAATCTTTTACAAAAAGATATTAACCTGCTTTACCTGCAACGAAAGGATTATGCTGTTTTTCAAAACCAATAGTACTTAAGGGACCATGACCGGAAATAAATTGCGTTTCATCCGGCAAACTAAAACATTCACGTTGAATGGAATCCAGCAACTGTTGATGATTACCACGTGGAAAATCAGTGCGTCCAATTGATCCTTTAAACAACACATCTCCTGTCCATAACAGGCCATAGTTTTTATTATAAAACATCACATGACCCGGGGTATGGCCCGGAGCAAAACGCACCTCAAATTCTTCCTCTCCCAGCTTCAAGATTTCGCCCCCTTCCAACCACTGGCTGACTGAAACTTTTTCTGGAATAGGAAAGCCATAACGTTGCGACACCTCTTGAATCATGTCGAGCCAAAAAGCATCTTCCTTATGCGGACCAATCACCGGCACATCCCACACTTTACTTAAAGCACCCACCGCTCCGGCATGATCCAGATGCCCATGGGTTAACCATAAAGCTTTCACATTTAGCCCTAAAGCCCCCACTTCGGCTTTTAATTTTTCAGGCTCACCACCCGCATCAATCAAAATGGCTTCTTTACTATCGGCATCCCACACAATCGAACAGTTTTGCTGAAATGCCGTAACAGGCACAATTTTGACTTGTAACATAGGGAGAACCTCGCTGAAATTAGTGGGCTAATGTATGGGTTAATGCATCAAGATTAGCGTGAAGCAAAGTTGTGAGCAATGCGATATGATCATCACGGGCATTTAATGCCGGAATATAACTATATTGCTCCCCACCTGCCAACTTAAATAATTCAGCATTTTGAATCGCAAGCTCTTCTAGGGTTTCCAGACAGTCTGCTGAAAAGGCGGGACTCATCACCTGAACCGATTTCACCCCTTGCTTGCCCCACTCTTCCAGCAAAACATCGGTATAGGGTTTAATCCACTCCTGTTTTCCAAAACGGGACTGGAAACTGATAGCCCATTGATCCTTTGATAAACCTAACGCATCTGCCAATAATTGTGCCGTAATACGACAGCGTTCTGCATAAGGATCGCCTTTATCGGCATACGGCTGTGGAATTCCATGAAATGACATCAACAGTTTTTCTGGCTGACCATGTTGGGCCTGATAGTCACGTACGCTTTGCGCTAAGGCCTGAATAAATGCAGGATGCTGATAATAATCACGAATAATGGACAGACCTGGCAAGTTGCGCTGTGTCAAAATCCATTTTGCAACGGCATCATACAAAGGTGCGGTGGAGGTGGCTGAATACTGGGGAAATAAAGGCAATAAAATAATCTGGTCTTGCGGATCTTGTGACAAGCTATTCAATACAGCCTGAATGCCCGGGTTGCCATAAGTCATGGCTGGAATCACGTTTAATTCAAATTCAGGATATTGCTTAGTCAGGGCAGTTTTGACCGCAGCCACTTGCTGCAACAATATTTCACGCATGGGTGAATCTTGCTGCCAGACCATTTCATAGGCATGCGCCACACGCTTGGGACGAAAAGGTAAAATAAAAAGTCGTAAAATGACTTGCCAGATTGGTTTCGGGATTTCAATGACACGCTGATCGGACAGAAACTGCTTCAGAAACCGCCGAACTGCAGCAACCGTTGGCTGGTCCGGCGTACCCAAATTGGCCAAAATAATAGTGACTTTCGTTTTAGGTGCAGAAGACATCAAATCCTTCCAAGATAAATAAACTGCTTTACTTTAACAGCTTTCTGCACTTTCTCTATATGGATTAAAACGCAGATTTAAATTGAAAAACGCGATCATTATCCAGCAAATTACTTTCGAGTAGCTTCTGTCCTTTAGGGGTCAATTGCCAGAGCATCCGTTGACGGTCATCTCGGCCTGACTGGACAATCCAGTCATTTTGACGCATTTGCATTTTAATGCTGTGTAAGGCACGAATATTAATTTGTGCACGGGCAACGGCATGTGCACGTGGCATTTCCGCCCGAGCATCGTCCAGACCTGTATCATTCAAATAATCATTGATGCATTTGGAAAAATATTCTTCTGGAGTTGGGTTTTTAAACATGGTGCCCAAAATAGACAACAGCTGCGCCCAGGTAAGTTTTTTCTGAATCTTCAGTTCTTTAAAATTACCGTCCTGGTAGGCATGCATGCGATATTCAAAAGAAAACAGTTCATGCATGGACACTTTCGGCAAAGACAGGAACGGGTCTACTTCCCGTTTCCCTACTTCGGTTTCAAGCTGTTCAATTTTGGCTTTCAGTTGATCAATCTCATCGTGTAAAGCCTGAGTGTTTTGCGGTCGAACCCATCCCGTTACCGGATAGCGTTCCAGCATTTGTGGCATGTTAAAGCGTACTGCCATTTCCAAATCACGGATGCTGCGGTAAGTAAAAATCTGATCGACTTCTTGCTGTAATAATTTGCGGAATTCTAGAAATTTTTCACGTAATTCAGGTTTTTGATCATGTAAAGACTCATCGCGTGATGCGGGGTCCTCATGCATAAACACAATAATCGGTTTTTGTTTGGTGACAGCATAAATATATTCCAGATGCATATAACCAACACCTGAGACAGATTGTTCACCATATTGACTGCCCACCAGCAACACCACGTAGTCACAATCATCAATCTGACGACGTGCAAATGCGGTACTTAATGGCGTTCGTTGTTCTAATCCCCAAGAAAAGAAACCCATGCCCACTAAAGTTTGAGCTAAAACAATACGTTCTGGCTGCATTTCACTGCCAGAAGTAGAAATAAAAACCTGATAACGCTTATCGAGCATTGGTTATCCTCTTCCAATTGCCTATTACATCCCGACTGATACATTTCTGAGCAATCACAATATAACTCAGCAACCCCGAATAAATATTTTTTTAATATATTTCAAAAGACTAGCTGCATTTCTTTATTTATTCAACACCAATATTGCGAATATCCCAAGTCAAATCATCTTGAATCAGGTATTGCAGCACAGTTTTTAACTTTTCTGCATTATTGCCACTGACATGGCACTCGATACGTAAGCCATTATTTTGATCTTGCTCAAATAATAATTGATTTTTGATCAAAATACGGGCTGTTTGTCTCGCAACTGCCAGTCCAGAGTCAATTAATGTCAGTTTCTGACCAAATATAGACTGAATTGCAGGTTTTAGGAAGGGATAATGTGTGCAACCCAAAACTAAATAATCGGCACCCTGATTTACCGCAGGCTGTAAAACTTCCTGTAAAGTCGTTAAACACGCCTTACTCATCTGTGCGCCACTTTCTACAAAAGGCACCAAATCCAGACAGGTAACCGGAATGACTTTTACATTGGCAGGTAATGCAAAACGCTGGATCACGTCTTTAATCAGCTGACCACGAAAGGTTGCAGGCGTGGCAAGCACCGCCACAGTTTTGGATTTACTTTGCAATACCGCCGGTTTCAGTGCAGGCACCAGACCAATAATAGGAAAATTTTCTCCATAATAATCTCGTAAATAATCCAGACTAAATGCAGAAGCGGTATTGCATGCAACGACTGCGACTTTACAGCCCTGACGATACAGCCATTCGATGGCTTGCGCGGTAAGTTCACGAATCTCCTGATCCTTACGCGGCCCATAAGGCACATGCGCAGTATCGGCGTAGTAAACAATACGTTCTTTGGGTAAATGTCGGGCAATTTCTTGCGCGATAGACAAACCACCTATTCCAGAATCAAAAATCCCGATGGGCGCATCAGCTTGTGCCTGAGGCATAGGGTCGATTAAAGGATAAATAGGATGAATGGCTGTCATAGTTTCACTTTCAGCAGTTCAAGGAATTGGAACATCAAAGCTTAAACCTCAGGTGCCTAATTGCAAGTAAAAATCGCCACTTTGTAAGCTTAAAATGGTTTCATTTTTATCATTTTCAAGCAGCTGTCCCATTTCAATTAAGTGAAAAAAAGCAGACCGTTGAATTAAGGCATTAATACCAAAACGCACATGTACATAAGGACGCAATTCACTTGCATATTCACGCATAAAAACAGGATGTTCCTGGTCCACAATTACAATGTCTTGGGTGGTTGTAGTGAGCTGGATATAGCGTTTACCTTCAATCTCGACCTGATCTACCTGATTGACAAATAAAGGTTCATCTTCAACTTCAATTTCAATCTGCTCAACAGGGGTCTTTAAATAGAACTTACCTTCCTCTTTCCAGAGTACACTAGAGAACAGGTCAATCATGGCCTGACGCTTGATCAATTGACCTTCGTGCCACCATTCTCCATTGGCTTTTACCTTTAAATCCATTGCCCCACATAGCTTTGGATGCCATTGCTCTAAAGGGGGAATTGACCTTTTGTGACCCGGCTGTGCATCTTTTAAGTATTGTGCAATGTCTATTAAATTTTTATCATCGGAAGTAGATACTTTTTTCGTCGAGTTTGGTGAATTGTTTTGGTTAATCATAACTAAAGACCCTGTTGACGGAAAAATAATATGATTCAGCCAATTGGCTAGATCGAGGTTTAAAACTATACTAGCCCACAATATAAAAGACACGATATTAAAATTGTGTCGGGGTATACAGAACGCTCATGGCAGCACCGGATTAAACAATCGCGGTTGCCACCGTCTAATAATATGAGGAGTCCTACATGGAACACATCGAACGTGAATCGATGGAGTTTGACGT
>NZ_DJDC01000117.1:0-4429 GCF_002430855.1 Acinetobacter sp. UBA5934
AAATGAGGAAACTCTTTACTTTTGCGAATGAGTTTATATCTATAGCTTAAATTTTTTATTGATGGGTAATTATTTCAAATAATACCAAAGCCCATCAATTTTTGTTTTATGATCCATTTTGACCTCTATTGGATCACTATAAATCATATTTTTAGAATCCCGTTCGTGATGAGCAAAAAATGCACCTTGAAGTGCATCGCAATGAAAACAGCCGTTAGATAAATATGCTTCTCCACGGGTTTTACTAAATCGTTTAATAATAAAACCGTACTGATATTTTTGCAGGAATTCAGGACTGTTTAAAACTTCACTATGCGGTTGAGATAGCTCTTCAATATCCAAGCGGTATATTTTTGTCAGTTTTTCGCCATGAGGAATGAAATAATTAATTTCCATGATGGTGTTAGTGGATTGTTTGCATTTCCAGCATTGAATGGTATTCATCGCCAATTGTATAAATCTGCTCGAATTATGCTTTACAGAATATTGTACTGTGCCCGTCATGAGTTCCTTAAAGAAATGAATAAACTCAACTTCGACTAAATCACTTGAATCCCAATTTTCAAATGCTCCACTTGCAGTCAGTTGATAAGTTTCTTTATTCAGCCAAATCGAAAAAACAGGAAGTTCATAACTCTGGTAGTCTAAGACATCCCATTTGTTTTTCTGGGTTGTTCGCATAAACCAAACTGCTCGAATTCCTGAAGCAATATATTTTTCCTGACGGCGTTTTGTCTCCTCAATGCTTTGAGCAGACCACTGAATTTCTATGGCTATTTTGGCTTTATTTTTCTTAGCATAAATATCAGCGATCCAGATTTCACCATTTGGCGTTTGCCCACGATATTCAGGAATCACAGTCCAGCCATTTTCGTGAAGATATTTTAAGATGAGATATTTACAGAGTTGATGTTCGCGACTTTCACCCGAGCTAAAATCACAACTGCTGGATGGATGATGTGCAAAAAATTGTGTTCCGAGTTTATTTTTCTTGGGAATTGCGGGTGTCTGGCAACATGGCATAAACATGCTGAGGTTTTTATATTTATCTTTCAGTCTCATCCATTGTTCATCATTCAGCGTGAAACTGTAGATTTCTTTATTTTCAATAATACTGAGAAAGCCCATTGTTATACTAAATAATCATCTTTTGCCCCATTTTAAGGCTAGTAAAATCCTTTGTAAATCAGGCACAATGAAACTATAAATTTCAAGTTTTATAGCCTTAGGGCTACTTAGGGCTAGCGGTATTTTTTAATGACAAATAATAACTTTTCACAAGTAGCAGCTTTCATTTGGTCGGTGGCAGATTTACTGCGTGGTGACTTCAAACAATCTCAATATGGTCGTGTCATTCTCCCATTTACGCTTTTGCGCCGTTTAGAGTGTGTACTTGAAGCCAGTAAGGCAGATGTATTGGCAGCTAATGAAAAAGTGAAACTCATGCCGCTGCCAGAAGAAGCCAAAGAAAAAATGCTGCTAAAGGCAACCAATGGCCTGGCATTTTTCAATACCTCTGAGCTGGATTTAGGCAGCCTGGGTCAAAAAGACATCCGTTCAAACCTCAATACTTATATTCAAAACTTCTCCAAAGATGCACGTGAAATCTTTGAACACTTCAAGTTCGATGAATTTATTGGTCTCTTAGATGATGCCAACTTGCTTTATAAAGTCGTTCAATATTTTTCAGACCCTAAAATTGATCTCAGTCCAAAAAATATATCTAACCATGAAATGGGCTTGGTGTTTGAAGAACTGATCCGCCGTTTTGCCGAAGGTTCAAATGAAACCGCAGGGGAACACTTTACCCCGCGTGATATCGTTCGCTTAACCACAGGTCTGGTATTCAGCAAGGATGATGACGTACTGAATGGTGACGGTATCATCCGCACGATTTATGACCCGACGGCAGGTACGGGTGGATTTTTATCCTCAGGTTCAGAATATGTGTATGAGCATAATCCTGATGCGGTGATGCGGGTTTTTGGTCAGGAGTTAAACCCAGAGTCTTATGCGATCTGTAAAGCAGACATGCTAATTAAAGGTCAGGACGTGCGTAACATCAAACTGGGTAATACGCTGTCCAATGACCAGTTGGCCTATGAGAAGTTTGACTACATGCTATCGAATCCGCCTTTTGGGGTGGACTGGAAAAAGATCGAATCGGACATCAAAGACGAGCATGAGCAAAAAGGCTTTGACGGGCGTTTTGGTGCAGGCTTGCCACGTGTATCGGATGGTTCTTTGCTGTTCCTGATGCATCTGATCAGCAAGATGCGCAATAAAGACGACAGCACGGCGCAAGGCAGTCGTATTGGTATTATCTTGAATGGTTCGCCATTGTTTACAGGCAGTGCGGGCAGTGGTGAAAGTGAAATTCGCCGTTATATTTTAGAAGCCGATTTGTTGGAAGCCATTATCGCGCTACCCACCGATATGTTCTATAACACCGGTATTGCGACTTATGTTTGGGTACTCAGCAATAAAAAAGAGACTCAACGTAAGGGCAAAGTACAGCTGATTGATGGTAGTAACCTGTACAGCAAAATGCGTAAGTCTCTTGGCTCTAAACGTAATGAAATGAGCGAAGATGATATCGCAATGATTACCCGCAGTTATGGTGACTTTGAAGTGACGGATGCACGTGAACTGGATAAACCCGCAGAGGTTAAATCTAATCGTGGTCGTCAATCGGCTAATCCTAAAAATGAAGCTGCTAAAACCTTTTCTAGTAAAATCTTTAACAGTTACGAGTTTGGTTACCGCCGTGTGACTATTGAACGTCCATTGCGCTTATCTGCTCAGGTGAGTGATGCTGCCGTAGCATCGTTACGTTTTGCACCGAAGCCGTTTAATGCCGTGATGCAAAAGGTCTATGAGCAATACGCTACAACGTGGACAGAAGACACTTACGGTCAGCTTGACGAGTTTGAGGTGGAAATCCGTGCGCTGATTAAAGCTGAATTTAGCGAGCTGAAAGAAAAAGACATTAAGACGGTGCTTGAGCCAAAACTGTGGTTGGAACAGCGTAACTTATTAAACAAAGCGAAATGTTTACAAGCGAAGATGGGTACGGCGCAGGTTGATGATTTTAATGTCTTTGATGATGTACTCAAGCAAGCTTTAAAAGATACCAATGTGAAACTGGAAACTAAAGAGAAGAAGCAATTCCTGGATGCGATCACATGGAAGAATGCGGATGCTGAGCCAGTGATCAATAAAGTGGTGAAAGGTGCTGAAAATCCGCTTTATGGTCAGTTTAGTTATAAAGGCAAAGTGGTTGAGTTTGTGCAGGATGGTGATTTGCGTGATGCGGAGAACATTGCCCTTGACCCAAGCCAAAGCACGATAGATTTAATCGAGTCTTACTTTAAGCGTGAAGTTCAACCGCATGTGCCTGATGCGTGGATTAATGCCGATAAGCGTGATGCGCAAGATGGTGAAATTGGTATTGTGGGTTATGAGATTCCGTTTAACCGTCATTTTTATGTGTATGAACCGCCACGTGATTTAAGTGAGATTGATGCGGATTTAGATGCGGTCAGCCGTGAAATTATGGCATTGCTTCAAGAGGTGCATTCTTAATGGCGAAATATCAGAAATATGCTGAATATCAAGATTCAGGTGTTGAGTGGTTGGAGCAAGTTCCTAAAAATTGGGAAATTATCAAGATTAAGCACCTTAGTTCAGTGAAACGTGGAGCTAGTCCAAGACCAATTGATGATCCTAAATATTTTGATGATAATGGGGAGTATGCATGGGTCAGAATTGCTGATGTTTCAGCTTCAGATACTTACCTTTTAAATACTACTCAAACGATGTCTGATTTAGGTAGTTCTTTAAGCGTAAAGTTAGAGCCGAATGAATTATTTTTAAGTATCGCTGGTACAGTTGGAAAGCCATGTATTAATAAAATTAAGGCATGTATTCACGATGGTTTTGTTTATTTCCCTGATTTAAAAATTCCTAATAAGTTTTTGTTTTATGTGTTTGCAGGAGAACAAGCTTATAAAGGGCTTGGTAAAATGGGAACTCAATTAAATCTAAATACTGATACTGTTGGTGATATTAAAGTTGCTTTACCCAAATCTATTGAAGATATTCAAAATATTATTAATTTCCTCGACCATGAAACCGCACAAATTGACTCTTTAATTGC
Source organism: Acinetobacter sp. UBA5934 (assembly GCF_002430855.1). Lineage (NCBI taxonomy): Bacteria > Pseudomonadati > Pseudomonadota > Gammaproteobacteria > Moraxellales > Moraxellaceae > Acinetobacter > Acinetobacter sp. UBA5934. Next base: position 4,160 of record NZ_DJDC01000117.1, read on the forward strand.
CAAACAAGAAAAGCTGATTGAACTGCTTAAAGAAAAGCGTCAAGCGGTGATTAGCCATGCCGTAACTAAAGGTTTAAATCCTGATGTAAACATGAAGGATTCAGGGGTGGAATGGTTGGGGCAAGTGCCTGAGCATTGGAACGTTTTACCTATTAAATATTTAACTAAATATGTTGGGACAGGAGGAACACCTAAAAATCAAAGTTCATTTGCTGAAGTGCCTGAAATTAATTGGTTTACTCCTGGGGATTTTTCTGGAGATCTTAAAAT
>NZ_DJDC01000116.1:0-3816 GCF_002430855.1 Acinetobacter sp. UBA5934
GTGCATCCGCACTTTGAACAGATGCAGGTGGTTTCTTACCTAGCCCATCCTGCGACAGCCAACATTCTGCGCCATTATCTGGAAAATTATGGTGTGCATCATGTCGAGACCAGCTCGATTCTGGACCTGTTCAGTCAGCTGAATAAAATCCCGAAAAGTGATGAAAATACCTGGCTGATTGTCGATCATAGTGGCGATGGTGAAGCGCTACTGAAAGAAATCCGGAACCGCTACCACGGCAATATTGCAGTGTATGGCTATCAGATGGCGCTTGATCCAAACATGCTGAACGAGTACCGTGCACGTCCTCTGTATCAACCCTTAAGCCGTAGCGCCTTGATCCAGCTACTCAGCAATCAGCCTGTTTTCGAGCAGGATGTGCATGAAGAGTTTAATGGACAAGGTCTGCATGTGCTGGCGGTGGATGACCACCTGCCGAATCTGATTGTTCTGGAAGCACTACTTGCTGAACTGAATGTCACCACCACCAAGGCTTTAAGTGGTCAGGAAGCGATTGAAATTATTCAGCAGCGCATCGAACAGGAATTGCCGGCATTTGATGTGGTATTTATGGATATTCAAATGCCGGTAATGTCCGGTATTGATACCACCCGCGCCATTCGCTCGCTAGAATCCACTTTAGAAAACCATAAGCGCTTGCCAATTATTGCCTTGACCGCACATGCGCTGGCCGATGAAAAGCAAAAACTGTTGCAGGTCGGCATGGATGATTACGTCACCAAACCGATTCAGATGGAACAGATTATCCAGATTCTGACCCACTGGACCTCGGAAAGCTTTAAGAAAGCCAAAAGTGTAGAGCAATCCATTATGATTGAAGCCCTCGATCCAAATATTCTGGACTGGCAACAAAGCCTGCAACTGGCAGCCAATAAAGAAGATCTGGCTCTCGATCTACTGAAAATGCTCACGGACAGCTTCCCGACAGAGCTGGATGAAATGCAGCAATTGATTGAGATGGAAGATTTCCCACAACTGGAACATGTGCTGCATCGCTTATATGGCGCAACTCGTTATGTGGGTGTTCCTCATCTACAGGAGGTCGCGGGTGGATTTGAACAGTTTATTTCTTCTTTACGTAAAGAACGTCGTAAAGCGGATGAAGCCTTTATTCAGGAAACCCTGCAACGCTTTGATGAATTGCAGTCGGTCATTCAGCAGGTGGAACAGGCTTCACAGCAAATTTTAAACAAACAAAGTATCTGATCATGGTCTAGCCGAGTTTTCGAAGTCACGTCTATGTTTAGATGTGACTCTGCTGTCATGTATCGTGGCATGTATCAGAGAAATACCCATGTTATGCTCAAAACAATAGAAAAATACAGGTTTACATCATGGCATTACTTCGCATAGAAAAAAACAATGGCATCGCAACCGTTTCTTTAAACCGCCCAGAAAAACGTAACGCCATGAGCTTTGCTTTATTGCGCGAACTGGTCAATGCAGCCAAACAAATTAAAAAAGACCGTTCCATCCGCTGTGTCATTTTAACTGGCGAAGCGCATGTGTTTAGTGCCGGGATTGATCTGGCCGATTTAAACGCACCGAAAAATACCGCTTATGCCGCTTGGGAATTGCTTAAACCGGGACAAAGCCTGTTTCAAAAAGCCTTTTTAATCTGGCAGGAACTGCCTGTTCCGGTGATTGCGGCAATTGAAGGCTATTGCCTGGGTGCAGGGATGCAACTGGCTCTGGCTGCGGATATCCGTATTGCCCACCCAGACACCAAAATGTCGATTATGGAAAGCCGTTGGGGGCTGGTTCCGGACATGGGACTCACCCGTTCCATTAAAGGCATTATTAATGTTGACCTGGCCAAAGAACTCACCCTGACAGGGCGTATTTTTGATGCCAACTATGCCAAAGAAATTGGTTTAGTAACGCATCTAGATGCATCACCGATCAGCAAAGCCCAAGCAATTGCAGAAGAAATGTTGCAACGTTCTCCGGATGCATTGGCGGCCGCTAAACAGGTTCTTGATGCCATGGAACATGCACCGAGCAAATCGTTACGCCTAGAGAAAATCTGGCAACTGAAATTACTATTAGGCAAAAACAGTAAATTGGCGCGTAAAAAAGACAAAAACCCGGAAGTTCAGTTTTTACCGCGTCAATATAAGTAAAATAGAGCCATAACAGGATCGTTCAGAGAAAAACACATGAGTTTTGATCGTAATACAAAAATTGCATTCCTTGGCATGGGACTGATGGGTAGCCGTATGGCCACCCGACTGATTCAGGCTGGCTTTGAAGTCGCTGTCTGGAACCGCACAGCCTCCGCCTGCGATGTGCTGGTTGATATGGGTGCTAGTGCTTTAAATCTGCAAGAGATTGCAAACTATCCTGTTATTTTGACCTGTCTGGCGGATGATGCTGCGGTACAAAATGTTTTTGATCAGATTCAGAATCATGTACAAGCTGGACAAGTGCTTGTGGATTTTTCCAGTCTGTCTGTGGATAAAACCAAAGCCTTGGCACAGCAGGCGCAAATTCGGAAAGTTCAGTGGATTGACTCGCCTGTTTCTGGCGGTACGGCAGGTGCGGAACATGGAACCTTGGTGATTTTCGCCGGTGGCGACATGCAAACCATTCAGGATTTAACACTGATTTATAATGTTTTGTCACAACGTGTGACGCGTATGGGTGAAACGGGTACCGGGCAAGCAACCAAAATTTGCAATCAGCTGATTGTTGCAGCCAATAGCACCTTAATTGCCGAAGCAGTCGCTTTGGCTGGACAAGCCGGTGTCGATACCACCCTGCTGGCTCCTGCGCTTGCCGGTGGTTTTGCCGACTCGAAACCGTTTCAGATTTTATCCCCGCGTATGGCAACCCATACTTTTGAGCCGGTGCAATGGAAGGTGCAAACCCTGTCCAAAGACCTGAATAATGCCGTGCAGCTGGCCGAGCAGTTCAATTTGAATATTCCTGTCGCAAAACAGGCACTTTCGCAATTGAAAACCCATCAAAATAAAGGCTATGCTGAGGCTGATCTGGCGACCGTGATTCAACTTGTTGAATCTTGAGCAGAGCATTTTCTTTAGCAGGCAAGGAGTAAAAGCATGATTAAGCTGGCGGTAAATTTATCCATGATTTTTACTGAAGTGCCTTTAATTGAGCGTTTTGCTCTGGCGTATGCGCATGGATTTCAGCATGTTGAAATTCAGTTTCCTTATGAGCTCAGCATCGAACAGATTCAGACCCAGCTCACCCTGCATGATCTGAGCCTGTGCCTAATCAATGTACCCGCAGGTGATTTAATGCAGGGCGGCAATGGTTTGGCGGGCGTACCGGGTCAAGAAATTGAATTTCATCGTGCGCTGGAACAGTCGATTCAATATGCCACAGCGTTGAATGTACCGAGTGTCAATATTTTGGCTGGCAAGCAACCGCTGGATGCCGATTTATTGCCTTGCTTGAATACACTGGCAAAAAATTTAAAACTGGCGTGTTCAATGTTTGCTGCACATAATATTCAACCGGTGTTTGAAATGATTAATGGCACCGATATGCCGCGCTTTCTGGTGCAAAACATTGCCCAGGCCCAAGAAATGCTGGAAGCCGTACGCCACCCTGCGCTAAAAATGCAATATGACTGCTATCACATGGCAATGATGGGTGAAGATGTGCTGCAAGCGCTTCAAGAAAATATCCACGATATTGGACACATCCAGTTTGCAGACTGTCCAGGGCGGCATGAACCGGATACGGCACAAATTCATTATGCAGAAATTTTTCAGTGGTTAAACCAAAGTCCTTATACTGGCTTCACTGCCGCGGAATATAAGCCACAGG
>NZ_DJDC01000112.1:0-21707 GCF_002430855.1 Acinetobacter sp. UBA5934
GATGCTTCTTCATCGCCTTTAACGTGATGGAGGCGCTATTGCCTTCCTGGTTGTCCAAATCTGCCCCGATTCAGTCCAAAGCAACGGCCATGGGTGTGAATGCCAGCAGCCAGTTTTTAGGGGCATTTTTTGGTGGCATGATTGGTGGTCAACTCTTGTTACTAAATAATACTTCGATGGGTTGGAGCATCCTCGCGGGGATCGCTTTAGTCTGGTTATTGATCAGCTTTGGCCTGGCTCAGCCGCGTTATCTTTCATCGCTGGTATTGGCCTTGCCCGAGACAAAACAAACGGATGAGTGGACTTCTCAACTTTTGGCGATTCGTGGTATTGAAGAGGTTGTGGTGATGTCTGACCAGCAATTTGCTTATGTTAAAATTGATAAACAGCTGATAGATGAAGCTGCGCGACAAGATTTAACGCAGTTGTTAGGTAAAGAGGTAGCCATTTAAGCATAACTCTTATAAAGTAAAATATAGAAATAAATAGGAAGTGTACGTCTGATGCGTGGTGTTAATAAAGTTATTTTAGTGGGAACTTTAGGTAAAGATCCTGAAACCAAAACTTTTCCAAATGGTGGTTCTCTGACTCAGTTTTCAATCGCAACCAGCGATTCATGGACTGACAAAAATACGGGTGAGCGTAAAGAGCAAACTGAATGGCATCGTATTGTGTTGCATAACCGCTTAGGTGAAATTGCACAGCAATATCTACGTAAGGGTTCAAAAGTTTATATTGAAGGTTCATTGCGTACGCGCCAGTGGACTGACCAAAGCGGCCAAGAACGCTACACCACAGAAATTCGTGGTGAACAAATGCAAATGCTAGATAGCAACCGTCAGCAAGGTGAACAGGCTGCGGGTGGTGACAACGCCGGTTATAACCAGCCACGTTTCAATAATAATCAAGGCAGCGGTTATAACAACAATAACAATAACAACCAAGGCGGTTATGGCAATCAGGGCGGTTTTAACAACAACCAGAATAATCAAGGTAATGGTTATGGCAATAATAACCCGGGTGGTTTTGCGCCAAAACAACAGCCTGCGCCAGCAGCAGCTGCACCGGCAGATTTAGATGATGATTTACCTTTTTAACTTGTACAATACTTAATTATTGTATTTATTAAAAATAAGAACTTGATTTAGATTGGGTTCTTATTTTTTTATGCTTAAAATATTTGGATTTAATTATTGATAGCTTTATACAATAAAAAAAGTGCATTTATGAAACTCAAGTTTAAAACTATGAATAGACACCACTCTCCTAGACAAATATCGTCTACTCTTTTTGCATAGCAGAGAACATTATGAGTGGACAACGATATATCCTAGAATTCAAATTAAAAGTTGTTGAACATTTATGAAGTAAGTTTATTTTTTTTCAAAAAACCATCATTTAAAACTACACTCAGCCAAATCGCGAGAATCAAATTAAATTGCATTAAAGTAATAGGTTTCTTTAAATTTTTTATTTTTAATAACAAGTGAGGCATATTTTATCGGCCAGAAATTTTTAAAAAATATTTTATAAGTTAAACTTTAAAATCGCATTAAGTAACACCACTATTTTTAAATAATTAAAATAAAAATCAATTACTTAAAACAATTAAGTAATGATCACCTAGCCTCTCATAAATGCGTTTGAATGATTAAGATTTTAGGTGGGTTTTATTGTATATCTATTAGAAGAATTAAGTAGATTATTACTTTTTTATTCTCAACAGATAAGAACAAAAAACATCATTTCTTCTTAAGCTTAAGTTAATTAAATCACTTTAAAATATCAAAAAAGATCACCACAGAGTCCAGCTGATGAATCAACAAGAATTAAATATCGCTACTCACCTTTCTAAAGTTCCTCAAATAACAGCACTTTTCTGGATCACTAAAATTTTTGCCACAACTTTCGGTGAAACTGGCGGTGATGCACTGTCTATGTCTCTAAATTTAGGCTACCTGATCAGTACCTTTATTTTCGCAGCAATATTTATAGTTTTACTGATTTTTCAAATCCGTTCTAAATCTTATCAGCCTTATTTGTATTGGTTCACCATCATTGCCAGTACTACCGTAGGTACGACACTGGCAGATTTTGTCGATCGATCTTTGGGGATTGGATATGTCGGCGGAAGTAGCCTGTTGCTCGGTTTGGTCTGCTTGTCTTTATTCAGCTGGTATAAGGTGGAAGGCAGTATTTCACCGCATACAGTGAATTATCCACGGGCAGAAATTTTCTATTGGTTAACCATTACCTTTTCCCAAACCTTAGGGACGGCTTTAGGTGATTGGTCGGCAGATACCATGGGGCTGGGTTATAGCGGTGGAATTATCCTTTTTGTCGGTCTTATTCTCATGATTTTGGCCCTGTACAAATTCACTCATGTTTCAAGAACCTTACTGTTCTGGAGTGCATTTGTTTTAACCCGTCCCCTGGGTGCTGTGGTGGGGGATTTTCTGGATAAACCGATCGCTTCGGGTGGTTTGGATTTAAGTCGTTTTACTGCTTCAGGTGTCATTTTGATTGCGATTCTAGTGTGTATTCACTTTAGCAATAAAACCCCTGTAAAAAAGGCTTAAATATATAAAGTCGCATTGATAATGAATATGGATTGGATCTGTGCGCTGACAGAACAAAACAGTAAGCCCTCCTAACAATACGTTTTACAAGGAAATTGTTTTCGCCATGATTCCATTGATTCAAGCCAATCAGCAATTGTTCATCTTGAGCATCCTTGTATTTTCACTGGTTATTCTTTTGTGGATATTGCAGCACTGGATTATTCAGCATGGCAAGCAATTATTTGATTCAGTTATGCAGTATGGGGGAACCTTTAAACAGCATGTGGGAAAAAGCAACTTATTCATTCGAATAAAATACAAGTATCCCCGTGTTTTTAGTTTTTTGTCGAGAAGATTTCAACTCCAGCATTTTTATGGCTTAGCTCTGACCCTTTTATTTTTAGCCATGGGCTATATTTTAGCTTTGCTTACTGGACTTGTTGAAGATGTGGTTACTTCAGACTCCATCGTTACAATAGACTATTTTGTTTCCCAACAGATGAATATGCTGCATCAACCGAGTGTAGTGAATTTTTTTATTTTCATCACCAGTTTTGGTTCTTTTGCAATTTCTTGTTTGATTGTGATTTTAGTCTGTGTGATCTCTTTGATCATTCGACAACCCTATATATTAATAGGATTGCTGGTCTCCACGATAGGAAGTTCTCTATTTAGCTTCCTCAGTAAACTATTATTTCATCGCGTGCGACCAGTCGATGCTTTACTGCTTGAGCAATCCTACTCATTCCCTAGTGGACATGCCACCATTGTCATTGCCTTATATGGATTTCTTACTTACCTCGCTATTCGTTTTAGCCCAAACTTTATCAGACAAGTCCGTATATTTTTTACGATGTTTCTTTTTGCTGTACTTGTAGGCCTCAGTAGAATGGTATTAAATGAACATTATTTAAGTGATGTACTGGGTGGCTTTTTAGTAGGAGCATTATGGCTAATTATTAGTATCAGTCTGACAGAATGGTTAAGTGCCAAAGGAAAAATCACCTGGCAAATACCTGGGTCAGCTATGCAGAATTATATAGTAGGCCTAAGCATTATTTTGGTTCTCATTGCTACGCTAATATATGCGAAAGTCTATCAGTTTCCGTTGTTATTAAAGTGAAATAAAATTTTAAAATATATTGAATGCGTCTACTGCTCGCATGTAAATATTATTTTGTGTAGATAGGCGTATTTCACTTCGAAAAACAAATTTTATGTCAAATAAAGAAAGATATTTAAAAATAGTTAGAGTCTTAATAACCTCAATTCTAGCAATAAGATCAAGCAAAACATAAACAAGAACATAAGAAATTTAAGCCTATTTTTATTTCTTGGCAGAAACCCACATGGTAATGACGGCACGGAATACAACCTCCTGAGCTGTATCTTTGACTTCAACTTGAACCTGATAATCACTGCCTGCATTCCACTGAAAATTGGCCTGTACCGGTGTGGCTATTGCAACCAAATCGGTATTGGCTTTTTTCAGGTATTCCACCTGCATGCCTTTGGGAATCCAACGATGAGTAGCTGGTACAGTGACATCGGTCATGGTTCCTCCGGCAAGCTCTGCCATATTACACATGGCAATGGCATGTACGGTGCTCAGATGATTCAGCACAGCGCGGTGCTTTTTCATTTTGATTTCGCAGTATTCCGGTTCCAACCTTTCAAATAGGGGAGAGATACTGCTGAAATAAGGCGCTTTTAAGCACAACATTTTTGAAAATGTCCATTTGCCCGCAGGTTTGTTTGCTAAAGCTTTCCATACTTTTAATGCTTGGCTCATCCGAGATGTCCCTGTTTTAGTTTGCAGAGTATTATTCTAATACAGAATATTATTCTGTTATTTGGCACAAATGACTGCTTTGTAATAAAAAATGGTCTATGATTTTGCTTGGTCTCATCATGTATCGAAGCATATGGATATGCAGCAAGCCGATTTACTACACCGCATTTATCCCGGACGCCGTGCCGAACTAAAACGTATTTTGCTGCAACATGCCTTAAATTGCTTTGCTGAATTCGGTATTGAAGCCACCAGTATTGAAATGATCCGTGAGCGTGCGGATAGCAGTGTAGGGGCGATTTATCATCACTTTAAAAACAAGGAAGGCATCGTGGGCGCACTCTTTAGTGCAGCCTTGCAAGATCAGATGCAGCAGCGCACAGCAGCATTACAGCAAGCCCGCGGCGTGCAACAGGGTGTGACGGTCATCATTGGTCGATATATTGACTGGGTGGTGCAGAACCCTGACTTTGCCCGCTTCCTGTTTATGGCGCGTAAGGGGTTAGGGACAGAACAGAATGCAGCAGTTGCGGTACAAAACCAGCAACGTAATCAGGCAGTATTTATCTGGTTACAACAGCAGGCCGATGAAGAGATTGCGCAACTTGCAAAGATTCCAAGAGAATTGCTGTTATCTTTAATGCTGGGTGCAACTGAAAGTTATTGTCGGGCCTGGCTATCCCACAAAGTCAGCACTAATCCAACCCTATATAAACAGGCATTGATTGATGCAGCCTGGCAATCTATCGTGCAGTTTCCCGCTTATCCTTAAATCGATCCAAACGATAAAAAAGTAAAGCAGGATAGAATTAATTAATCTAAAAATCCGATAGTTTTTATAAAAAAGTACGGTTTTACCTATTTGAGAATCTTTCGTATTCTAGCTTCACAAGATAAGCATTCCCAGAAACGAGCTAGAGGATAACTCATGAGTTTAATTAATACTGAAGTGAAACCATTTAACGCAACAGCATATAAAAATGGCGAATTCATCCAGGTGTCTGAAAAAGACATGATTGGAAAATGGTCAGTGGTGTTCTTCTATCCTGCAGATTTCACTTTCGTTTGTCCAACAGAATTAGGCGATTTAGCTGATAACTATGCTGAATTCCAAAAAATGGGTGTAGAGATCTATTCAGTATCGACTGACACGCACTTCACGCATAAAGCGTGGCACGATTCTTCTGAAGAGATCAAAAAAATCGAATACCCAATGGTAGGCGATCCAACTTGGACTCTTGCTAAAAACTTCGAAGTATTAATCGAAGCTGAAGGCTTGGCAGACCGTGGCACTTTCGTGATTGATCCAGAAGGTAAAATCCAAATTGTTGAAATCAACGCTGGTGGTATTGGCCGTGATGCTCAGGAACTTCTGCGTAAAGTGAAAGCGGCACAATATGTCCATGCGCACCCAGGTGAAGTTTGCCCGGCAAAATGGAAAGAAGGTGATGCCACGCTTGCTCCTTCAATTGACCTGATCGGTAAAATCTAAGTTTAGCTTCACAGGCTCTATCAAAAAATCCAGAATTTCGATTCTGGATTTTTTTATCCAAATTACTTTTAAAAGAACAAGATAGATCATCCTGGCTATAGGAAAATGATGATATTTATCTGAATGAAATGATTTTGTGTATTGAATTTGATGGTAAAAATTCGATTATCCCATTCTTGAGACGCTGTATATTACGCTGCGACTAGGCTGCAATCTTTAAAAAATCTAAGATAAACGCATATTGTTTCCTAGAGATAGGAGTTTGAGATGAAAAAAATTATTGGCGTTTACCGCAACCAGAACATGCATTGGGTGGGTGATGGCTTTCCGGTAAAAAACTTGTTTTCTTATGACCGTTTAGGGCAGGCGATTAGTCCATTTTTACTGTTGGATTATGCAGCACCCTACCATTTTAGCCCAACCACGCAGCAGCATGGGGTCGGGTCTCATCCCCATCGTGGCTTTGAAACTGTAACCATTGCCTATCAGGGTGAAGTGACGCATAAAGACTCGGCCGGTGGTGGTGGAACCATTCAACCTGGTGATGTGCAATGGATGACAGCGGGAGCAGGCTTGGTACATGAAGAATTTCATTCTCCTAATTTTGCTCAACATGGCGGTCTGTTTGAAATGGTACAGCTTTGGGTCAACTTACCGGCAGCAAACAAAATGACCGCACCGAAATATCAGGCTATTGCAGCCAAAGACATTCCGGTCATTGAGTTTAAACAGGGTGCAGGGCATATCCGGGTAATTGCTGGTCGCTATATAAAGGATGATGCAGAGTATACTGGCCCCGCGGCAACCCATAGTCCGGTCAATGTCTGGGATGGTGAATTAAAAGCCGAGCAGCTTCAGCATTTGCATGTCCCTGTCCCTGTCAATCACAATGTCCTGCTGGTGGTGTTGTCTGGTGAAATGCAGTTGAATGGAACGCAGCATGTGCAAGACAACTCGATTGTGATGTTTGCTCAAGATGGTGAAGCCGATATTCATCTTGAAGCACTGCAAGACAGCAAATTTTTGCTGCTGACCGGTCAACCGCTTAATGAGCCTATTCAGGGTTATGGGCCTTTTGTAATGAATAGCAAAGATGAAATTATTCAAGCATTTAATGATTTTAATAGCGGTAAGTTCGGTGAAATCCCGGTTACAGATTAAGCCTGGTATTTACCTGATTGATAGAAAAAGAAAGAAGCCCCTAAAAACTGAGGGGCTTTTTGCGAACTGAATTTTTTTGTTGTCAGCATATTTGCATAGTTGTAGCTGATACAAAACGTGATGGAGTTATCAAGTTTTTGTCTTGGCTATCATAATAATATTTGAGCCTTTTGTAAAACGGTTGTTATAAAATTGGTTAATATATATTGTTTTTTTTAAAAGGATTTTTGTATATTTTATTTAAAAATATAATATTTTCTTGTGTCTATTTTGGGTTTATTTCTATGTAAGCAAATGTAAATTTATGCTTTATAATCATCGTGATGAGTTTTGTTAAAAAGATACATTCTGGAATATTTTAATACCCTCTTTTAACCCCGCTTGGTTCATAATTTCAGTAATCTTATGTGTAACTGACGGATAATAATTTTGGATATTGCAGTTATTGGCAGTGGCATGGCTGGGCTAGCTACCGCAAGAATTCTTAAAGATGCAGGACATAGCGTGACTATTTTCGAAGCCTTGGCTGGCCGTGGTATGGATAGTCATAGCATTGAATTCGAAGGTGGTCTGATTGATGCACCTTTACGTGTCATGAACCCTCATTTGTGGAAAAATACCCTCAGCCTGGCGGCTTATCTGGGTATCCAGACCTTTCCTGTCCGCACTTATATGGCTTGCAGCTGGTTATTTGAAGACCGTACCGAAACCTGGTTGACCACCTCACGCAGCCGTATTGGTAATTTTCCCATCATTAATAACCGTAAGGGCATTCAGCAATATGGCTGGCGCCTGGTCAAAGGCATGCTGCAGCTGAAGACGGCTATTGCTAAGTTCTTCAAATCTAAAAACCAAGACATTACCTTGGCTGAATTCATTAATAATAATGATATTGAGGAAGTTTTCTGGCATGGCGCAGTGATGCCGGTGCTGTATACCATTTGTACCTGTCATCCAAAAACCATTGGCGAATGGCCGGCAAAACCTTTGCTGGTTTTCTTGCGTCAATTAACCGATGGCGATGCGTTATTGCGTCTGCAGGGCGGTACACCGGCCTTGGTTGACAAGTTGATTGAAGGCATTGAAATTCGTGGCGGTTCTGCTATTACCCATATTCAGCAACAAGAGCAGAGTGTATTGGTTGAAAATGCACAGGGCGAACAACATGTATTTGACCGTGTGATTGTGGCCACGCCGACCAATAAAATTGAAACATTCCTCGATAATGAACAATTTGCTGATGATATTGCGTTGTTAAAGAAATTTAAATTTGAGCAGGGTCAGCTGGTAATTCATACCGATCAATCGGTGATGCCGCCAAAACGTAAAGATTGGGCCGTACTCAGCTACATGATGGACCGTAAGTTTACTCGTCAGCAATTTACCGTCTGGCTGAATTCGGTTGAGCCAAGTTTAGTGGGCAAATCACCAGTATTCCAAACCTGGCAGCCGGTGACCGAAATTGACCCGAAAAAAATCATCTCATCGGTGACTTTAACCCGTGCTGTAGTGGATTCGCAAACAGTGGCTTTAAATAAAGAGCTGCAAGCCCGTCATAAAGATTTAAACCGCAAAGTGTTCTATTGCGGTTCGTGGTCGTGTGATGGCTTACCTGTGCTGGAATCTGCCGTGACTTCAGCCATGCATATTGCAGAAATTTTAGGTGCACCATTGCCGTTTGCCGGATTAAAACCTAAAGTTGAGGTTGCCCCACAACTCGGCTACTAAAATATGAAATGGCTTCAAGCGATTCGGCAAAAACTTCCTCAACATAAATATGCGATCAATGCAAAACAGTTAGGAGATAATGCCGAACTTGCCTGGAGCAACCTGGGCTATTGGGATGATGCAACGTCGTCCTATCCAGAAGCTTGCCGTCAGTTGGCAGATCAATTGGCGCAGGCGGTAGCTTTAACTTCCAATGACCGCTTATTAGACCTGGGCTGCGGACAGTGTGCTAGTCTGCTGTACTGGCAACAGCACTATCAGGTTCAGCATATTGAAGCGGTGGAATTACAAGCCAGTTGTGTCATTCAAATTCAAAAACATTTTCCCCAAATTACGGCGATTTACCCGCAATCCTTTTTAAATTTAAAACAGATTCCTTTCAAGCAGCGCTTTGATGTAGTGCTATGTATTGATGCTGCCTATCATTCCAATCTCAATTCATTCCTGGATTCAGTAGACAATGTTTTAAATTCAAAAGGCCGGCTGGGTTTTCATTATTTAATGCTGTCCGAGCAATGGCTGAATTTAAATGCATTACAACAGCAGAAATATAAATGGCTGCTCAAGGCTGCAGATGTGAATCTGGAGCATTTGATGACGGCACCGCTTTTAGAACAAACCTTGCAGCAACATGATTTTAGTGACATTGAAATTCGGGATATATCCAAAGCCGTTTTATACGGCTTTGCAAACTACTTTCAACATTTACAGCAATTGCCAAAGCAGGGCACAGGCCTAGATGCCTTTAAAATTCGCATGACCGCAAAACTCTGTCAGCAGCTTTATCAGGATGGCTTGGTCAATTATGTACAGATCAGTGCGAAAAAGAATGCGTGAGCATGGGGCAATGTTTTAATTTTTAAAAGCAAATGCTAAAAACAACAAAGCCTCACTAAAAAGCGAGGCTAAGTATAAAATGGTGCCGGCACACGGATTCGAACTGTGGACCTACTGATTACAAGTCAGTTGCTCTACCAACTGAGCTATGCCGGCAACGTGCAGAGAATAATAGCGAATTTTGTTGAAAACGCAAGCCAAAAAATGAGCGGTTGAAAGAGATGACTTGGTCTTGAGGGGTTCAATTTTTCCAGGTCATCTCGTCAATTGAATAAATGGTTCTCAATTTTAAAAAACTATTTACTCCTTAAAATCTGGTCTAGGTCTTGCGCACATTCTTCCAGGGTTAAAGCCATATCGATTTGCATTTGTGGTTTAAGTTCACTGGCCATTTTGCGCCATTGTTCGATCAGTCGGAGGGCTTTTTGAATTTTATGTTTATTAATATCCTTGGCAATTGTTGGAGTATAACCACCACGCTTAGCATTCTTGATTTGTTTGACATAATTATTGCTGGTATTCATATCTACTCCCGAATAGCAATTTTTCTATGTGTTCAATGTGCTTTTATAGGTCGACTTAAGGCTCTGTTAGATGATTGTTATCATGGAAATATTGCATTTATATGATCATATTTCAATAGATTTATTGAGCTCCTGAACTCGCTAAATAATACCGGGCAGTAATTGTGCCATTTCTGTAGCATGTTAATGCAACATCAGGCTTTGAAGGCTTTTGGTAATCAATGTGAAGCGGATTTTATTGTAGTTGTTGCAGATCAATCATCTAGAGATATCACATTTACAATGATGGAAATTGACACATTGCTTAAGTTGGAAGATCAAATTTAAGGCGTAAATTAAAACTGATGTAGTGCAAATGATTAATCGCAATGCACAGGATAGACAGCCCCATGAACGAACAAGATAACCAACAGCCAGACCAGCAAAAACAGCCAGTTCCTTTAATTCAAAATCCTGATCAGCAGGAACAACCCAATCCACCCCATCCTCAACCGGATCAACCCAAACCACCGACTCCTCAACCGGATCAACCAGATCAGCATATTGGGACATCCAATCCGCAAAGAAAGCCGAATGAACAGCTTGAAAATCCTGTCACACAACAGAAATAAAGGATTTTTTTTTCCTTGAATCAGGAGCCCGGTTCTTATAACTTCATCCTGAGTGATAGATGATCGTTTTTGTAGCTTGAAGGTCTGAGGGGCTTAAGGGAAATAAGAAAATGATGACAAGACAGGCCAAAATTATCAGTGTAGTGGTGATACTTATTCTTATTGCCATTGCGGCTTTTTTGTATTTTCAATCCATGCAAGCCAAGGAATTTGGAGGCTTCGAGGAGGGGACAGAGCAATACTATGGCTATCGCTATGCGCAAGACAATCTCAAATCTGTAGACCAATGCGATGATGATAAAGATGATCCTTCCATGAACTTCAATGAAGAATTTTTTCAGGGATGTCAGAAATATTTTGAAAATAAATAAGGTTTTAAAACCCATTGAAATAGAAAAACCTATTTTGCTGAACTTGGCAGTTCGCCGTTGCTGCTTTTTTTCTTCATTGCTTGCATTAATTTTATTGATTGTTTCTACAGCATTTAATCGCACAGGTTTTATCAGTAACTAAAAAATCTAATAAGTGATGCACGATATCAACGAGTTTTAATTACTTTTTAATAGGATGAGAAAACAAAAAAGGCTTAAACCTTAATAGTTTAAGCCTTTAATCACTGCTTTGGAGGGCAGTTCTTTCGAATTTGGCGGTGAGAGAGGGATTCGAACCCTCGATACGCGCAAACGTATACACACTTTCCAGGCGTGCTCCTTCAGCCACTCGGACACCTCACCATTGCGCCGCGATAATAGCGAAAAAAAACCCCTCTGCCAAGTTGAAACAATTGATTTAGAGCAAAAGTTTTTGCTCAGTGATATGATTGCGAAAAAATAGTGTCTAAAACGAAGACGAAATATGCAAAGTACTGCACAAAAAGCCGCCTTGCCTGTGATTACCCTTGCAGCGCTTGGGGTGGTATTTGGAGACATTGGCACCAGTCCACTGTACGCCCTTCGACAATGTTTCCTCACTGCGCATCTCGCCATCACTGAAGCAACTGTTCTTGGTATTTTGTCACTGATTTTTTGGTGCATCATGCTGACGATCAGTTTCAAATATGTCACCATCATTATGCGTGCAGACAACAATGGTGAAGGCGGAATCATGTCATTACTGGCATTGAACCTGCGCACCACACGTATTGCCGATAACAAGAAAATTTACCTGATTGCCTTGGGTTTTATTGGTGCCTCGTTATTTTTTGGCGATGGCATTATTACCCCAGCCATTTCCGTGCTATCAGCCATTGAAGGATTGAGCATTGCAACGCCGATGTTTAACCAGTGGCTGATGCCTCTGGCCATTGGTATTTTATCCGGATTGTTCCTGATCCAACGGCATGGTACAGCCACCATGGGGAAATTTTTTGGTCCTCTCACCCTGGTATGGTTTCTATCGATTGGTGCGGTGGGGATATGGAGCATTATCCAAACCCCTTTTGTCTTGACCATGATCAGTCCACACTGGGCTTTTAATTTTGTCGTGCATCAGCCTTATGTGGCTTTTCTGACTATGGGCGCGGTGATTCTGACCATGACTGGCGGAGAAGCATTATATGCTGATATGGGGCATTTTGGTCGCTTACCGATTCGCCTGGCCTGGTTCATCATTGTTTTACCTTGTTTGCTTTTTAACTATGCAGGACAAGGGGCATTATTACTGCGTAACCCGGATGCCATTGCCAATCCATTCTATATGCTGGTGCCAAGCTGGGGCTTATACCCGATGATTGGTCTTGCCACTGCAGCCGCAGTCATTGCCTCGCAAGCCGTGATCACGGGCGTTTTTTCCATGACCAATCAGGCAATTCAGCTGCGTTACTTGCCACGTTTAACCGTGCATCACACGTCGGATGTTGAACAGGGTCAAATCTATTTACCCTTCATCAATTGGGTGCTGTATATTTCCGTCGTCATCCTGATTTTATTGTTTGAAAACAGTGCCAATTTAGCCAGTGCTTATGGTGTCGCCGTGACCATGACCATGCTCTGCGGAACCATTCTGATTTCATTTCTGGCGTATGGTTTTTGGCGCTGGTCAGTATGGAGAGTCTTATTATTTGCTGTACCATTCTTGTTGATAGATCTGGTTTTTGTCGCATCGACCTCATTAAAAATTCTTTCTGGAGGATGGGTGCCAATCATGATTGGCGCTGCGGTATATACCATTTTAATGACTTGGAAAGCAGGCCGTGAAATCTTGCTGGCACGTTTGGAAAAAGATGCCTTGCCGATTGATCTGTTTATCAAAAGTATTGGCATGAGTGCTGAAACCCAATTTGTTCCAGGCACAGCCGTATTCCTGACCGGTACGCCGAATATCGTACCGCATGCCATGTTGCACAATATTAAGCACAATAAGGTTCTGCATGAGCTCAATCTCATGGTGACTGTGAATACCCGTGATATTCCTTATGTGGCTCAGGAAGAGCGCTGTAAGATTGAAAAAATGGATAACCGTTTCTACCGTATTTCACTGTATTACGGTTTTAAAGATCAGCCGAACATTCCTGAAGCACTGGAACAGGCCTATCAAGAGCTAGGTTTTGAATTTGACATGATGCAAATGAGCTTCTTTATTTCACGTGATCGACTGATTCATACGGTGGGTGAAGGCTTATCACCATGGCGTGAAAAACTGTTTATTTCCATGCAGCGCAATACCAGTCCGGTCAGTGACTTTTACCAGATTCCTCCCAATCGTGTGGTGGAATTGGGCAGTCAAATTGAAATTTAACTAAATTTAATTTTTAGTTTTTTGCGGACAATAAAAAAACCAAGGTGGAAAATCCTTGGTTTTTTATTTGGAGGATGAAAGCCTGAAAAAGAGCGTGATTAGTTCTCTGTGGCTTCTGCCATTGGTGCTTCAGGAGCGGCATTTACCGGCGCATCTGTCACATCAGCTTCTGGTGCTGCTTGCACTGCATCATCTGGCTGTGTCGCTTCAGGGGTGGCTGCAAAGGCTTCCTGAGGTGCAGTAGCTTCAGTCGTGTCTGCCGGAGCTAGAGCTAAAGCAGCAGATTGATTGGTTGCATCTGCTTGAGACATATTCGCTGCATTCGCTTGTTGTACGTCAGCAGGAGACTCATTGACTGGCGCAGCTGCGATCTCTTGATCAGCAACTTGCTCTGCCTGTTGTGCTGCCAATTCAGTATTTGGTTGCATTGGATCTACATTTTCAGAAGTAGCTTGAGCTGTTTGCTCAACAGCAGCTGTGTTTGCTTGCGCTGTAGCCGGATCAGCAGCTTGTGCCGCTGTATTCATCTCTGTGCCTTGTACAGCAGTTGCATCTGAAGCTGAGGTTGTCTGTACTTCGGTTTCAGATCCAGCTTGAGTCGACTCAGCATTTTGTGCTGTTGTATTTAGGTCAGCATTTTGTGGGGCCGCTTGAGATGCAGTATTTTCTGCTACGGCACTGGTTTGCATTTCGGTCTCAGAACCAGCCGGATTAGCCGCAGCAGCAATTTGACCTGCATCGACAATACGGATTTGGCCACTGCTTATTAATTCTTCAATAGAACCCGCCTGACCATTTACCGTGGTGCTGAGTTTAACTTTAGATAAGCTTTCTAAAGTATCGCCCGGTTGAATAGGCGGTTCTGCAAATGCCGTTGCACTCATCATTCCCGTCACTAGACTTAAACCTAAAAGCTTAAACTGCATAAAATACTCCGTAACAATCATTATTCAGATTTTTTGCGTATTTTTACCTTGTCATAAGCATCATCGGTTTTTCAATCAAACATACGTAAAGCTAGTAAGACTTGTTATAAAAGCTTTAGAAAATTAGACATACTGTTACAACAACTGTGCTTTTGTTGATCAGTTTTAGTCTAAATGTTAAGCAAATAAAATTTGCTACATATACTTCATTTTCTCTGCTTGTTAAGCTCGTGAAAAATGGGGGTTGTTCTCAAAATGGCAATGAAGAAACGTAAAGCTGGTCAATCTTTGACGCAAATTCTAAAGCAGAATAGTTTAAAAATTATTTTGGGTGTAGTGGCGACCAGCAGTTTTGCAATTGCTTTTGGACAAGAAAAAATTCAACAGCTGGTTTCAATACCATCTTCATCCAACTCGGCATGTCTGGATCAGTTTTACCGCGATATTCCGCCTTATCTGTCCAAAGAAAGCCTGAATAAAAATGCCTTTCCGCTGTGCTTTAATGGCTTTAATGTCATGTATTCGGGAGTGTCTAAAACCCCTTTGTGGGTAGCAGAAGCTTTAACTCCGCAGCGCTTGAGCCAGAAAATTCCACGTGAAGACAACTTTCATGAAGAAACCGCTGTAAAAGCAGAATATCGCGCGACCTTGGCTGACTATAAAGCTTCAGGTTATGACCGTGGACATATGGCCCCGAATGCCGATATGCCAAATAAAAATGCGCAGTTTGACAGCTTCTCATTGGCCAACATGGTACCGCAGGCACCGAAGAATAATCAGCAGGTTTGGCGAGAGCTGGAAGAGGCGACTCGTGCCATTGTCACCAAACAGAAGCAAGAGGTCTATATTGTCACGGGACCGGTGTATTCCGCTAAAAAGCTGAAGACAATTGGTAATGGGGTGATTGTCCCGACAGCCACCTATAAAGCCATCTACCTGCCAAAAACAGGCGCGGCAGGGGTGTACTATGCGGACAATACCCTGAAAGATACTGCGCCAAAAGTGCAGGTGATCAGTATTTGTGCCCTGGAAGATTTGACAGGAATTAATATTTTCCCGCAGTTAACTGAAGATCAAAAGCGCAATACTTATAATTTGCCGTTAAAGGCCAGTGCTGTGAAAGCAAGCCAGAAAATTGCCTATTCCCATTGGGATGCAGAAAGCCAATGTGCGGAAGAGGTCAGTGCAGATGAGCTTACTGCTTTGCAGAAAAAGTTTAAATCTTCATCTGTAAGTTCAACACCTTCCGCTGCTGCAGCATCGGGTGAGAATAAGGGCAGTGCGCCTACAATTGATCCAAACACTCAAGATGCGATAGTTAAGCAATTGATTGAAGGGTTGTTGCAGTACATTTTACAGTTGTTGAAATAAGCTCTTTTTAGGTAGGATGAGAATCATCATCCTACTTTTAAATAACAACAAAGATCAGTGAGAATACAATGTTTAAGCCTTTTGAAAATGGCACGGAATCGCATGCCATTCACGACCTCACCTTAGAGAACCAAGAAGACTGTGTCAGTATTTATGGCAATTTACAGCTCACCAAAGATCAGGCCGGACTGCAGGCTGCCAAAGCGTTGCAGACTTATATAAATGCCGTGGTCAGTGCTTTAGAAAATGAAGCTCATCTTCCGGAAAAAATTGATCGGCAAGATGAACAGGAAATTGAAAATCCATTTTTATAAGCCGTCGCATGTTCCATGTGGAACATAAAAAAGTTCACCGAGGTGAGCTTTTTTTATGGCGAGAATTTTTAGCTTTTTCCGAAGCCACTCCTTTATAAATGAGCGCGCCAAAAATGGCACCCAAAATCGGGACTACCTAGAGAATAGCCAGAGTTGACTTAAAGCTACAGTTTGTGCAAAAAAGGCCACTAAATTATTCTCCAGATGTAGTTATTCATTTTCTTTTTATCATTTAGGACATTTTCTATTAATCGATAAATTGAACATTTCTCAATTTCAACATAATCAGGAGAAATGACCTTTATACCAGCAGCTGGAAGCATTTTTATGCATATTGTTGTTGTCGCCATTGCTGCGGTGTCATGCTTGTCCACTGCTTAAATGCACGCTGGAATACACTTTGCTCGGAATAGCCCAGCAATAAGGCAATTTCTTGCAGGCTGAGATGTCGGTTCTTTAAATATTGCTCCGCCAATAAATGTCGTACTTCTTGCATGCGTTGCTGATAGGTGGTGTCTTGTTGTTGCAAATGGCGTTGTAGTTGGCGTACCGACATATGTAACTGTTTGGCAATAGGTTCGATTTGATACTGGTTTTTTTGCAGCCCGATAAGAATGGCTTGTTGCAGCCGATGATCCAGCTGGGTGGAATTGGGAAGCTTATCTAATAGCGCATGGGCTTGTTGCATCAGCAAATGCTGCAAAGTTTGGTCACCCTGACGTATAGGTTTAGTCAGCTGATGAATGGGGGCAATAAGTTGAGCCTTTGGTTGTGAAAATAGGACTTTGCAATTGAAGTATTGTTCATAGATGGCTACATTTTTGGGGGCAGGATGAATAAAGTGCACTTCATGTATATGAATATCTTTAAAATCCAGAAAATGTTTCAGAAACTGCACCATCAAGGCAATGGCGTTTTCATGCGTGATTTGTGTGGTCAAATGAAAGGGGATATATCCCCAGCCAATAGCAAGATAGTCATCCTGTATACTGAGTTCTAAGGTGCTGCCATCATAGATCAGTCGATGAAAATCATGATAACGGTATAGCGCTTCCCCCAAAGTGTTGCAGGACAGGGCAATATAGGCAATGATGCCTAAATGTTTAGGCTGAACATGTTCGGCAATATCCAGGCCTAATGCCGGAATTTGCAGATGCTGATCTACATCGGTCAGCAAATCACGCCAAAGACAGAAGTCAAAACGTTCTAGATTTTGAACTTGTTCAAGTTTTTCAGAAATAGCTAAGCCTTTGGCCTGACTATAGGCATATAGCAGATGCCCAAGTCCGCCATATACGGAGCCTGTGTAGTCTTTAGAATGTGGCATATAAATCTTTTTATTGTCGTAATTTATCAATTAAATTTTATTGTATATTTTATGGTCAATATTTAGCATATTTTATAACCTATATTCAATATAGGATAGGGAGAAATTAGATATGTGGAAAGGATTTTTGGTTGGGCTGGTGGTGGCCAATGGTTTTGAATGGGTAGCACACAAATATATTTTGCATGGTACACACCGCAGTGGGAAGCCACGCTATAGTCCTGTACCAGACAGTATGAAGTCGCATTGGGAACATCATCGTGAAGTCAGAAAAACGGCATTTCATGATCATGGCTATGTCGAAGGTCTTGCAAATTGGCGTACTAAGAATGAAGTTATTTCCCTGACTGTGGTTGCAGGTGTTTTTGGTGCGGTATTTTATCCGGTATCTAAAGGCATGGCTTTGTCTACGGTATATAGTGCCTGTAATTATTATTATATTCACCGTCGTGCTCATTTAGAGCCAGAGTGGGCGATGAAAAAAATTCCCTGGCATTATGATCATCATATGAACTCCAATCAGGATGCCAACTGGTGTGTGACCAAGCCGTGGTTTGATTACCTTTTGGGAACTCGAGTAATTTCATCACCAGATTTACAGGAAAAAAATCCATTAGGAATTATGCTTCCTCGCCCAGTATCAAATTTGTTGAACGGGATGGCTGATCGTTACTTTCCGGCAAAATGGGTGGACCAACAAGGTAGATAATTAATTTACTCAAAATGAAGTGTAAATTTTTTGAGCATGTATTCGTCACAAAAAATTAGCCAGAAGTCCCTGTTTTCAAGACCTTGTCGTAATTTGTCAATGTTTTCGGCACTAATCGTCAATGTATTGGTTATTTTTTTGTTATATATTTGTTTTCGTTATCAGGTCGGCCAAATTAGCTTGATGAGTCACTGTATATGTCATTTTATTGTTGTTAATTTCAAGAAACCGCGCTGTAGTTTTCTTGGTTTATAGGGAGTCTTCAGGACTCCCTTTTTTTATCTGTAATTTTATGCTGGTCTGGTTGTAAAATTGCTCTGTAAATAAAAAAGAGTGGGAAAACCACTCTTTTTTAGACCAACAAGCGTTTAACCTGAGCACTTAGAGACGCATTTCAATCCCTTGTGCAGCCAAATATTGTTTGGCTTCAGGAATACTGTATTGACCAAAGTGGAAAATAGAAGCGGCAAGAACTGCATCTGCGCCGCCTTTTAAAATACCATCGGCCAAATGCTGCAAGTTACCCACACCGCCAGAAGCAATGGTTGGAATAGTGACGCGGTCATTGATGTTACGCATTAACGCCAGGTCATAACCGGCTTTGGTACCATCGGCATCCATAGAGGTAATTAAAAGTTCGCCCGCGCCGTAATCAGCCATTTTCACTGCCCATTCAATCGCATCAATCCCAGTCGGTTTACGGCCACCATGGGTGAAAATTTCCCATTTGTTGTCACCGGTTTTCTTGGCATCAATGGCAACCACAATACATTGGGCGCCAAAGCGTTGCGAAGCTTCCTGAACAAATTCCGGGTTAAATACCGCAGCCGAGTTGATGCTGACTTTATCGGCACCGGCATTCAGCAACAGGCGGATATCTTCCACCTTACGTACCCCGCCACCTACAGTTAAAGGTACAAATACGCTTTCAGCCATGCGTTCAACAGTACGGTACGTGGTATCGCGGCCGCTTGAGGTTGCGGTAATGTCCAGGAAGGTAATTTCATCGGCACCTTGTTCATTATAACGGCGTGCTACTTCAACCGGATCGCCTGCATCACGAATATCAAGGAATTGTACACCTTTCACCACTCGACCATTATCTACGTCAAGGCAAGGAATAATACGTTTAGCAAGCATAATTTTTTCCAAAAATAACAGCCGATTATGAAACTTCGCCACGAAGGTGCTACACCTTGGTAGTTGTAGAAGGTATTCTATCAAAATTATGTAAGTTTTTTCGCAGGTTTTCTATGTCGGTTTATACCACTTTGACTTTACAGGAAGTTCAGGCTTTTGCAGCACCTTATGGATTAGAGGTGATTGACCTGATTCCGATTCAAGGAGGTATTCAAAATACAAACTATTTTTTAGTCTGTGAAAATGCAAAGCAGTATGTGTTGACCGTGTTTGAAGAGATGGATGAGCAAGGCGCAGGGGAGCTGGTTCCGGTACTTGAGCATTTGGGTCAACAGGGGGTAGCTGTACCTGTACCGTTAAATTATGCGGGTAAGGCCATTCATAGCCTTAAAAATAAGCCGGCGCAAATTGCACCACGTATGCTGGGTGAACATCCTATGCCATCAACCCTGGAACAAGCACAGGCCATTGCCGTGGCTCAGGCAAAAATTCATATTGCCTTACAGGATTTTCCCCTGGAGCGTGCCGAATATCGTAACCATGATTACTGGTTGCAAGTGGCCAAAGAATTAAAACCGACGTTAAATCCGGCAGATGCTATTTTGCTTAGTGAATTGTTGGGGCTGTATGATGCGCTCACTGCAGTCTATCCAAATCGTCCCAAGGGCTTTATTCATTCTGACTTGTTCCGTGACAATACCTTGTTTGACGGTAATGAGTTAAAAGGCATCCTGGATTTTTATGAGTTGAATAAAGACGAGTTCCTGTTTGATATCGCGATTACCTTAAATGACTTCTGTACCGAATATCCTGAAGTTTATTTAAATGAAGCGAAAGCCCAAGCCTTTTTAGAAGCCTATGAAACGGTGCGTCCACTGACCGAGGACGAAAAATCCTGTCTGGAAATCTACTTGGCTATGGCAGCAGCGCGTTTTTGGTTGATGCGTTTACAAGTCGCACAAAAAAATGCACAACAAGGACGTACTGGAGATGATATTCTTCAGAAAAATCCTTTGGAAATGCGTAATATGCTGGTGGCACGACTAAAATTTGTGACGGCTTGAGATAGGACATAAAAATGCGTGATCAGGGGCGATTGGTTGAATGGTATGATGATAAAGGCTACGGCTTTATTCAGCCCAATGATGCCTCGAAAGATCGCGTGTTTTTACATATCAAGGATTTTATGCGTCAGGGACCACGTCCGATTGTAGGTTGTGCCCTTGAATATACCGTATTGCTGGATGGGGATGGACGTTATCGCGCCCAGCAGGTCACCTATCTGAAAGCCTCCCAAACTCAAAAAAAAGTAAACAAGCCGAAAAATTCCAATCAACCTGCACAAAAATTAAAACCGATGCAAATTGCCTGTGTCGGTTATATTCTGGCTTTGGCTGTGTTTACCATACTTGGCTTATTAAGTGGCATGGTGCTGTTATTTATTAGCGTGATTAATGCCATAACTTACTGGATGTATGCCCAAGACAAAGAAGCTGCTTTACAGGGCAATCGCCGTGTACCTGAGCAAACCCTGCATCTGTTATCTTTTCTTGGTGGTTGGCCTACAGCATGGCTCGCGCAAGAAAAAATGCGACATAAAACACAAAAACAACCGTTTAGAAAGATTTATTTTTGTACCATAGCCTTAAACATACTTTTAATTTTATGGCTGATTTCTCCTTTAAATGTAATTAAATTTTAAAAGAGAATAATTACTTTAAAAGGTATAACAATGAATTATTCTATCGACCAAGATCCCAACCGTACCCTGACTCTAGTTCTGTATATACTTTATATTATTGCTATTTTTACCGGCGGTTTATTAGCAGTTATTGCGCTGATTATTAATTACATGAAACGTAATGATGTGCGTGGTTCTATTTTTGAAAGCCATTTTACCTGGCAAATTCGTACCTTCTGGTGGTATTTATTCTGGAATATTCTTGCTTTTATTCCTTTTATTTTTCTGTTTTTTACCGGTGAAAACATGGATGTATTTACTGGAGTTGCCTTAGGCGCAAGTGCATTCTGTCTGCTGGTGATTGGTGTTGCCTGGATCTGGATTGTCTATCGTGCCATTCGCGGCATCATTCGTTTAAATGACAATCAGCCGATGTATCAATAATATAAATTGATCATAAAAAAGGCAGCGAAAGCTGCCTTTTTATGCACCTTAATGCACCACTTATTAAAAATTGTGCGTTACTTTAGCTACTTTATAAAAATCAACATTACCTTTTTAATCTTTATAATATACTTTTTTAATTAAAATATTATACGTTTTTAATATTTATATTTTACATTTTTATTTTAATTATTATACGTTTTTAATATTTAAAAATCACTTTTTTAACAAAATAAATATACATTAATGTATATTTATTTTATTAAAAAAGTGATTTTTAAATATTAAAAACGTATAATAATTAAAATAAAAATGTAAAATATAAATATTAAAAACGTATAATATTTTAATTA
>NZ_DJDC01000106.1:0-6497 GCF_002430855.1 Acinetobacter sp. UBA5934
ACGACGCTCTTCCGATCTTTTTAATAATAGTAGGGAGTAATAATAGTAAGAATGAATAAATATAAAAGTAAGGATGATAATGTTTGATTTTGAATTGAGTTATGTGGAGATTACTATGTAATATATATTCATTTAATGTTATGAAAATCAAAGGAGTTATGCAAAATATTAGTAAATCTCTTGTTATTATTGTTTTTTTAAAAATTAATGTAATTAAAATAAAAAAAATAATAATAAAATCGAAAAAAAAGTATAGTGTTCCGATTGGATATACTATTTTAAAAAAGAATATAGTGAGGATTATTAATGTAATCCATGAAAATATTTTTAATATTTTTTTCTGAGATAGCAAAGTTTTTTGTAAAGTCATCATAGTAAATATGGTTGAAAGATGCTGCCATTATATACTTTAACAAGTAAAATTATTAACTTAAGATTTTTTTGTTCCAAACTTAGGATCTGAATTCCAATCGACTTTCTCGCTATTAGCATAAAGTGACCAATGGAATGGCAAGATAAAATTTAATTAAAATATGTATATACATCTAATTTAGATGAGTATGCATTTTTTCTTGCAATGAAATTGAAATGTTATATTATAACATTGTTCAGAAATTGCAGCCTAGAGTCCGTTCCATGCTTCTCCATAAGAATTTAATTACATTGTCTATTTTTGCTGTTATTGCCCCAGCTGTTTTTGCTGATGAGGATGCTAAAACTCAACAACTCGCCACCCTTAAATTGCAGGCACATCCCTTAGTACAGTCAGCTGCAGATTTTGCAGTGGCTGATCAAGTGATTGATCACAAAAAGCTTGCCGAAGGCGGTACGAGCATTGGTGACGCTTTGGCGGGTGAGCTTGGGGTATCTTCGAACCAGTATGGTTCAGGTTCAAGCCGTCCAGTCATTCGCGGACAGGACGGTGCGCGGGTAAAAATCTTGCAGCATGCTTCTGAAACAGCCGATGTCTCTACGCTTTCACCAGACCATGCAGTAACGGTTGATCCTATTCTGGCGAAACAGGTCGAGATTATTCGTGGACCATCGACTTTGCTGTATAGCGCAGGAACAGTGGGTGGACTGGTCAATGTCACCGATAATAAGATTCCAGCGCAAATGCCTGAAAAGGGTTATGAAGGTCAGCTGGGCTTACGTTACAACACGGGTAGTGATGAAAAACTGGCTAGTGCGGGTGCCACGGTGGCTTTAGCCGATCAGGTGGCTTTACGTGTAGAAGGCTCAAAACGTGATGCCAACAATTATATCGCACCCGGTTATTTCCATGATCATGATGGCGAGTTAGAAAAAGAACGCCGCGTCGGCAATACCTTTGCTGAAGGTGAAACGGTCAATGTCGGATTGTCCTGGATTCATGACCGCGGTTTTAGCGGGATTTCATACAGTAACCGTCAGGACCAGTATGGCTTGCCGGGCCATAGCCATGAATATGAAGACTGCCATCCGCATGATAATGAACTCTTTTGTGGTGACCATTCAGGTCATGCACTGGACCATGATGAACATGATCATGATGAAGAACATGGTCATGCAGCCGGACCGTGGGTCGATTTGAAAACAGAACGCTATGATTTTCGCACCGAACTTAATGATCCTTTTGCCGGCTTTCAAAAGCTGCGTGCCCATGCCAGCTATACTGACTACAAGCATGATGAAATTGAAGAAAATGCTGTGCAAACCAGCTTTAAAAGTAAAGGCTATGATGCACGTTTAGAACTGGTCCACAATCCGATTGCCAACTGGGAAGGGATGATCGGTGCTCAATATAACCAGCAAAAACTGGATATTACTGGGGCAGAAGCCTTACTGGATCCGAACAAAACCCAGAAATGGAGTCTGTTTGCCCTAGAGCATAAACAGTTTGATGATGTACACGTCGAATTGGGTGCACGTTTGGATCAGCAAAAAATTGACATCGATTCCAATAAAAAAGACTTTGATGATTATGGTTTTTCCTACTCAGGCGCGCTGAACTGGGAATTTGCGCCGAGCTATAAATTATCACTGGTCGGTTCGCATCAAGAACGTCTGCCTTTGGCGCAAGAACTGTATGCCAATGGCAAACATTTTGCGACCAATACTTATGAACGCGGCAATGAAAACCTGGCTGCAGAAAAATCCAATAATCTGGAGCTGGGCCTGCACTATGAAAATGGTCCGCTGGATTATCATGTACATGTCTATCACAACTGGTTTGACAACTACATTTATGCGGCAACCACAGATAAATTTGAAAACTTCCGTCTGGTGGATTACACCCAAGATAAAGCCAAGTTTTATGGCGCTGAAGCAGCTGCTTCTTATGCACTGAGTGATACCTATAAAGTGGGTGTGTTTGGCGATTATGTGCGGGGCAAAATCGAGAGTGAAAATGCACCTCGCGTTCCGGCAGGGCGTCTAGGAACCAAAGTGGATGCGAGTTTTGATGATCACTGGTCAGGTCTGGCTGAGTATTATCATGTGTTTAAGCAAGACAAGACGGCCAGCTATGAACAGGAAACTAACGGCTACAACATGTTGAATGTGGGTCTGTCTTATGCGGGTCAACTGAAAGATCGCAACGATTACCGCGTGTATTTTAAAGCCAATAACCTGCTGGATGATCAAGTCTATTCACACGCTTCATTCTTGTCGAATATTCCACAAGTAGGACGTAACTTTACTGTGGGTCTGGAAGTGGGTTTCTAGAAAATCTTATTCTGAAATCTGCTGATCCAAACAGGTGAAACAGAAATCCTCTTGATAAATCAAGCAATAAAACCTAGTCTGATGATATTGGACTAGGTTTTTTGTTATGCGTATTTTTCAACGAATTCATCAGAAACTGAACTGGTCACGCCGTCGTTATATCAGCGTGATTATCGGTTTGCTGGCTTTGGGATATCTCTCCTCGGCCATTTATCATACTTATAAGCCGTTGCCTGAAGGCCTGAATTTTAGCGGTAAGTTGCGTCATGCTGAGGTGAAGTTTATTGCAGATCAAACCTATCTGGATGCGACTGGAAAACAGCAGCAAGACCATCATATTTTTAATGAAATGTTAAAGTTGATTGATGAAGCGCAGACCACCATTGTACTGGACATGTTTTTATTCAATAGCGAAGTAGGGGAATCGACCTTAGCGCATCGCCCACTCGCACAACAGCTCACCGATGCCTTAATTGCAAAACGCGGCGTTCAGCCAAATATTGAAATTAAAGTCATTACCGATCCGATTAATTCTGTCTATGGTGGTCTTGCACCCAAACATTATCGTCAGTTAAGAAACGCAGGCATTGATGTGATTGAAACGGATTTAAGACCACTGCGTGCATCCAATCCAATATGGTCGGGCTTCTGGTATCTCTGTTGTCAGGATGCCGGTAATAATCCTGAAAAAGGCTGGCTCGCCAATCCATTTGGTCAGGAAAAAATTACCCTGCGCAGTTATTTTAATCTGTTTAATTTCAAGGCCAATCACCGTAAAACCTTGGTGGCAGATACAGCTGAAGGCTGGAAAGCTTTGGTGACTTCGGCCAATCCGCATGATGGCAGTTCGCGGCATTCCAACGTTGCCTTGCTGGTAACGGGCAATACCGCAATTGATGTCTTGAAGACCGAAGAGGCAGTCGGCCGAATGTCTAAAGGCAACATTCCTATGGTGATTACCGGGGAGTTTCAGGGTGATCAGTCTTTAGCTCAGGTTCAGGTATTGACGGAAAAAGCGATTTACGATGCAACACTCAAACTGATTGAAACTGCTAAATCCAAAGAGCAGATTGATTTGGCCATGTTCTATTTGTCTGAACGGCATATTGTGAAAGCCCTGATTGCTGCACATGAGCGTGGGGTAAAAGTCCGTGTCTTGCTTGATCCGAATAAGGATGCTTTTGGACGGAAGAAAAATGGTATTCCTAACCGGCAGGTGGCTTCTGAATTAAATGCTGCCGGTGTGCCGGTGCGTTGGTGTAATACTCAGGGTGAGCAATGTCATAGCAAGATGATCATCAAATCAAATGCACAGCGGTCAAACCTGATCTTAGGTTCAGCCAATTTCACTGCACGGAACATCAAAAACTATAATCTAGAAACCAATTTACGCGTGGTCGGTTCATCACAAGCAGCTATATTTAAGGATGCTCAAGCTTATTTTGATACGGCTTGGGCCAACTTGAATGGCAAAAACATGAGTGTCGATTATCGTCAATATGCAGATGAATCGAAAATGAAATATGTGATTTATCGTTTTATGGAATGGAGCGGGTTGTCGACATTTTAGATAATCTCCCTAAATCCCTCTTTTTCAAAGAGGGACTTTCCTCCCTTTATAAAGGGAGGTCAGGAGGGATTTAAAAGCGCATAATGCGCTTTTTTTATTGCGGATTAGGCGGAACCATCTGATCCAGATCTTTATCAGAGAGTTTATCCAGCTCGTGTAAATCTGTTTTGATTTTCCACTGGCTTTCATCTTCAACCGGCTGAGGTAAACGTGCCTCTAACCAGTCACAGACGACATCGGGTGTAAAATCTGGATGATTGCACTGAATCACCCAAGCCAAAAAGTCTTTGGCTTCACCATTCATATAAGGTGGCGGAGAGACAGGCAAAAACTGTGTCGGTAAACGCTCATTCTTGGAAATGTAATTCAATACATGACCTAGTTCCTGTACGGTTTGCCAGGCCAGAGGGTGTTCAATATTGATTTGAAATTTAAACCACCAGGCATGATGACCATCTGAACCATAGGCATTAATTAAAGATTCTTGAATACTTGGAACCTTGCAAAAGAATTGATGTAGGCGGTCAAAACTTAAATCAGACACTCTGTTTGATCCCATAATAAAAAACAGTATTTTAGCATATTCAGCATTTGAGTCGGGATGTCTCTCAATAGAAAATCCGTGAACTATTTCATTTACAAAACTTTGCATTTGCTGTTTTTTTATTCATTTTTTATCCTACACTCGGGATTAAAATAAGTTTTATACAGTAGGTGGGGGGGCTCTTATGAAGTTAGCAGTTCTTTGTGCTTTGAGTGGCATGCTACTCTTGGGAGCTTCTGCAACAACGCAGGCGGAAAATCGCTGGTCAAATTATCGCGGGGTAGATACTACCAAGTATCAACCTCGTCCCTACTATCCGCAAAATCATTATCCACAAAACAGTTATCCTCAAAATCACTATTCGTATCAGCAGCGAAATTATTCACAGCGCTATCCGAATTATCCGCAGCGTCCACCGCATCATCAGAATTATCCGGTCATTCAGAATGGCGTTAGCATTCAATATCAGGCACCTACGACCATCACACAAAACTCTCAAAGTTATAGCTGGGTGAATGGTGATCCGAGAACGGCACGAATTGAAAGCTCAAGTACGACCTTTATCAGTGATTGGGAGCGTTTAGGTTTACCTGCACCGCCGACTGGCACCTATTGGATATATGAAAATGGTCGTTATGTGTTGGTGCCGAATCGCTGATTTGAAACCTCTCCCTAACCCTCTCTTGCGCTTCACTTTAAAAGCAGTGCTTTAAAATGCGCTCAGGAGAGGCAATTATGCTAGTTTAAGCCAATTCATCATCTTGGGGTTGTGGAGTTTTACCTTCAGGCAATGGCTTTTCTGAGTGTTTATCGCGAATCACCGACGGATAGGTCCAGGAAGAAAAACGCACCACCAAAATCGAAAATGCCAGAATCAGAATTGAACCGGTAATAATGACCAGATCCATATCGGCTTTATGGTCATGTTGGATATCTGAAATAAGTAAACGGGTCAGTGCAGTAATGGCAATATAAATTAAAAAACGCACTGGCATATGATTGGTTTTGAAGTAAATACCGACCATGGCACCCAATTCAAGATAAATAAACAGCAGCAAAATATCGTCGATGGTGGCAAACTGTTTAATGGTTAAAATTTCAAATACTGTATGTCCGGCAGACCAGATCACCATACAGCCAATAATAAACAGGGCAATATAGTGAAAACTTTCTACGGCGTTATTTCCGAAACGGTCGAGGAGGGTCTCAATTTTTTCAACTTTGCTATCAGGTTTTGGCATCTTTTCCTCCTGTATCTTGAATGGTTATTTAGATGAATTATCATGCAATTTTCATGCACATTAGAAATGGAAAAATGAAAGATTATAAATAATTTAAGAGAGTGTATTTTTTTTATACTAAATTCATGTAATGTATGAATGGTTATTTCATTGATCAGGGAAAAGAAAATGTTAGAAATAATTCAAACAAAAATTAATAATTTACAGAATGGCAAAAAACTTATTTTAGGTTCAGGGATTAAAATGGACGAAATGCAGAAGCTGATTGCATTATGCGAAAATTTACAAGCCGAGGGGGTGATTAAAATTGTGAAAATGAATCAAGACACACAGCGTGACAAAAAAAGTACAGATTCGATTGTTGTTGAGAAAATCTAATTCATTTTTATCCATAAAAACGCCTGCACATGCAGGCGTTTTTTTATAGCTTATTTTT
>NZ_DJDC01000094.1:0-13608 GCF_002430855.1 Acinetobacter sp. UBA5934
ATAAGGCATTTGACGGGCAAGCTTTTCCCAGACTCCGACCGTTTTCAATAAATGAATGGTCGCCTGGCTGAGTGCCAAGACCCGCGGGTTAGCAACACTTTTGGTTTTCTCGGCATCCAGGATTGGAGCAGCATCCAGTACAGTTGCCTGTACCCCGCCTTGGGCCAATAATAATGCAGTCAGACCACCGACCAGACCACCACCAATAATGACGACATCTAAAACATCTGATTGAACTTGGCTCATGCTTTTAACCCCATGGCATAGTTGGCCACCAGAGGTTTAATCCCCGGAATGGTCTCAAAAGCGACCAAGCCAGTATTACGAATGAATTTTAAAAAAGGGTTGGCGTTGCTAAAACCACGCACGACCGAATCACAGAATTTAATCACACGTTGTTGATCGGTCAGACGGGATTTTTCATAATCTTGCAGCATTGCGGCATCACCTAAATCGGCTTGCTGTGCGACTTGTTCACTTAAATAACGCACCAGGACATGGGCATCACGCATACACAGGTTAAAGCCCTGACCTGCAACCGGGTGAATGGTATGGGCTGCATTTCCCATCAGCACTACCCGACCCACGACCTGTTTTTCAGCCAACACTTGTGAGAGCGGGAAGCTAAAACGGCGACCTGTTTTTTGGAATTTACCCGCACGATCACCGTAGGTGTCTTGCAAGGCATCCAAGAAATGTTGATCATTTTCTTCACCTAACCACTCGCCTTCGGTGCCTTTTTTCACTGGCCAAACCACTGAACGGCGGTATTCACCCGGTAGTGGTAATAAGGCTAGAGGGCCAAGCGGGCTAAAGCGTTCAAAACCGACATGATTATGCGGTTTAGAGGTTTGTACCGTCGTGACAATAGCAACCTGGTCATAGTCATGCTCAGAGGCACCAATGCCTAGAGCTTTACGGCAAAACGAATCACGACCATCGGCAGCAATCACAATTTTAGATTGCAGTTTCAGTAAATCATCACCACGTTGCGCTTCAATATAGGCATGGTCTGAATCTTGGGTTAATGAAGTCACCTGTACGCCATCGATCAGCTCAATTAATGGCTGCTTGCGCACTTCCGTGAGCAGTACACGACCCAACCAGGCATTTTCAATGACCTGCCCAAAACTTTCGACTTTTTCTTGTTCTGCTTTTAAACGTGCCTTACCAAAACTGCCTTGCTCGGTAATATTCACCTCTAAAATAGGCGTGGCATGTTCCTGCAAGGCATTCCACAAACCAAGTTCTTGATAGATTTCTACCGTGCGACGAGACAATGCGCTATTACGTGCATCAAAACTGGAGTGATAAGGCGCAAGATGAGCATCGTCATAATTGGGGTATTTGATTGCTTCTAAGAGTTTTACGGCAATTTTGGTTTTCGCCAACATCAGTGCGAGGCTTAAGCCCACCATCCCACCACCGACAATGATGACTTCTTGCTGCATGCTTTGATCCTTATCTGTGGTATCTATAAATTCTAGATACGTCTAATCATAATTGATTTTATATTACCTCAAAGATTTTCATTTTTATAATGAATTAGCGCTTCGGTTTTGAGTGAGGCAAGAGTGTGAGTAAATTTCAGCTATCTAGCTTAAATATGGAGATAAAATTATTAACAGAAAGAGATATAAGTTTTACCGCCGCCTCATAAAAAACGGAGCTTAAGCTCCGTTTAACACAATCAGATCAGCAAAATCCGCTAATAATCCCAATTACAGAAATCAGCTTCATGCAGATCTAAACACATTCCTTTATTCACAGATTGGCTATTAACGCACAACTCTGGTTTGAGGCTCATGATGTACTGCTCTACCTAACTTGGTTCCTGTATAGATTAGATAAAGTGCAGATAAACCCACCAAGACATAAACAATTCGAGATAAGGTACTCATTTCACCAAAGATTGCAGAGACCAAATTAAAGTCAAATGCACCAATTAAGCCCCAGTTGATGCCACCAATAATGGTTAAAGCATAGGCAATCCAGTCTATAGTATTTAATCTCATAGTTTTTCTCCCACTCTTCTTTAAGTTTATTTAAGGATCAGAGAAAGTATGTGAAGGAAACTGGAATTAATATGTTGCTTTGATGCAAAAAACCGATTTCCTATGTTGAATTCATGTCACTTTATAGCTGCTAAATTTTAACTTGGTTATTTTTATTTGAATTATTCGCGATCTAGGTAAATCAAAATGCATTTTGCTTCAATGAGTATTCTTTTCAGTTACATTCAATCGTTATATTTCAACATTGGACTTTTCTTGGATAGGTTCCAGAATAATTAAAATTTCCCCAACCATTTTAGGCGTTAAGAAGCAGGGTGATAAAGGACAAAACGTGCATGCTTTACATTTATATGCACTGCCCGAATCAGGTTAAGTCTTTATAAAATATTGAATTACCTCACTTCAAGCGATATTGTATCTTGGAAAAAAGCCGGTCATTTGACCGGCTTTACCTACCCAAAATCGCTTAGGCTACTTTGGCTTTTGCCATCAGTGCTTCAATATCTTCGACTGTTTTTACTACATCTTTGGTAAGCACCAATGGGCCGTTTTCGGTAGCCACCACATCATCTTCAATACGGATACCAATACCACGCCATTTTGCATCGACAGTTTCATCGTCGGATGCAATGTATAGCCCCGGTTCTACAGTGACGACCATACCTTCTTCATAGGCACGCCATTCACCATCTTGCTTATATGAACCGACATCGTGCACATCCATTCCTAACCAGTGGCCGGTGCCATGCATGTAGAACTGACGGAAAGTTTCTTTTGCGATAATTTCCTCAAGATCACCTTGCATAATGCCGAGGTCTAATAGGCCTTGAACCAAAATGCGTACCGCCACATTGTGCGGTTCTTTATAGGAGTTACCAATCCGCACTGCAGCAATTGCAGCAATTTGCGAATCGAGTACCAGGTTATATAAGGCTTTTTGCTCAGGACTGAATTTACCATTGACCGGGAAAGTACGGGTAATGTCTGAAGCATACAATTGATATTCGCAGGCAGCATCAATCAGTACCAGATCACCATCTCTCAGCTCTTTGTCATTTTCCACGTAATGCAAAATGCAGGCATTTGCCCCTCCCCCAACAATACTGTTGTATGAAGGCAAGCAGCCATTTTTACCAAAAACATAATTCAATTCTGCTTCCAGTGCATATTCCATCATGCCCGGACGTACCATTTGCATGGCACGGGTATGTGCTTCTGCTGAAATATCTGATGCAAGTTGCATTAACCTGATTTCTTTTTCAGATTTATGCAGACGCATTTCATCCAGAATGCGATCTAGCTGAATCACTTGTGCCGGTGCCGAAGTACCTTTACGTGATTCACCATTGGCTTTGACCAGCCATTTTGCTACGCGGGCATCAAAATCGGCCTGCTGGCCAATGCGATAGAACAGCTTTTGTTTATTGTGCAATTTCTCGATAATTTCTTCATCGAGCAGATCAATGGCATAGGCTTCATCCGCCTCATAATCATCCACTGCACCATCTACACCGGCACGGTAACCATTCCAAATTTCCATCTCGCGGTTACGTTCACGGCAGAACAGACTATAGGTATAACCTTCATCAATCGATTCAAAAGTCTCAATCACCGCCACGGCTTCAGGCTCTGCAAATCCTGTCAGATAGAAAAAGCTGCTGTCTGCACGGAATTTATAATCTGCATCGCGGTTACGCATGGCAACCGGGCTGGTGGCGATAATTGCAATACTGTGCGGACCCATTTCTTCTGCCAGGCGGTCACGACGTTCCTGAAAATCTGCTTGAGTCAGTTTCATCATTAAGTGTACTTTTGTCTTTTATGAGTAGGTTATAACTTTTAAAGGGTCTGTTCTTGAACACAATCGCCCGAATTAGCTCGGACGATGCGGTGTAAACATTTCCACAACACTGCTGGCTTCAGTAGCGTTATTTTTTTGCAATTGTGGCTGGATATTTTGCAGCAATGGAGTTTCGGAAATTTCCACTTTCTTACGTCCCAATGACAGGCTGACAGGAATTAAACGCACAAATTCATAAAGCTCCTGATAGCTTTCTTCGCCTTCTTCGTCATCATCCGATTCATCAAACTCAACTGCAGCCACATCTTGCAGATGTTCAATCAGTTCCATTTCATCCGGACGGATATGTCCTGATGCCAGACCAAATCCCAATACCACACCGGCACACCAGTCCGCCAAGGCTTGTACACGATCCGCAAGAACGTGTTCATCATCCGGAAGCAAAGGTAAATAGTCGAGTTCATCTTCAGATAAAGCATGGGCAATATCTTCCGCTTCATCGGCTAATATCTCTAAAACCTGCTGCTCGAGTGCCGGAATTTCAAGGGTGGCTAAAATTTGTTGCCACTCATCTGATGTCGGTGCTTGAGTAACACAAACAATACCCGTTAGCAGCCCATGTAACTCACTTGGGCTTGAAATCTCTTCAATTTTTGAAAAATTGTGGTGCCATTCCGACCAACCTGAAATATCGTCTTGCATTCGTTTATCCAATCTCTATACTTCGTATATATTACCTTTGTTTGCGATACTGTGCGACTACGATATGTTAGAAGAATTACAGCGTCTACAGGCGCATATTGGCGTTTTAAAAACGCGACTTGCGCATTTTAAAAGTGAAAATGATGCACTCAATGCTGCAAAAGCAGATTCCAATGAGCACCATCATGCCCAAATTGTGCAAAAAAATGGCATTATCACCCAGAAACAAGAAGAAATAGATAATCTGAGCGAGCAATTAAACGAAACCCAATCGCAATTCAAGCAATTGAATAGCGATGCAGCTTCTTTAGCTGACCGTTATAGCCGTTTGGAAAAAAGCTGTACCGATCTTAAAAACCGTTTTCAGGAAATTTTGGCTGAACGTAATGAATTACGTATCATTAAAGAAAAAATGCAAAATGAACAGCGCTTGGCTCAACAGGAAATTCAGGGTTTGCAGCAGGAACGTGAAAGATTGTTACAAAAAAATGAACACGCGAAAGCTAAAGTTGAAGCCATTATTCAGCGCCTGTCTATTTTAGGTACAGCTCAGGACCAGCATGCGCAAGAAATTCAGCAACTTGCCCATCCCACCGATGCCAATGAGGACATTTAATCATGAGTGAACAAATTGCGGTTGAATTGCGGGTATTGGGTCATAATTTTCGTTTAGCAACCACTGAAAAGGAAAAAGCTGATTTACAGCGTGCAGCTGAATTATTAAATGAAAAATATGATGATTTTCGCCGTAAAGCACCACGTCTTGAACCGAGCAAACTGATTATTATGGTGGCGCTTGAACTGATGCAGGAAGTACTGGCCATGAATAAATCCCTGCAAGAATATGCACATTGTGAACGCTTGCTTACCACCATTTTAGAAGATGTCGATGATTTGGTTTAATTTCTGATTTAAATTGCATAAACATTCATCATTTAGGATTTAACTTTACAGTTGTTGAACACTGAGGATTTGCCAATACTTCATTATTGGTTATACTTACTCTATCTCTGAGGTGTTCGCCAGCGAGTCTATATCCCTGCCGATACTTAAATCTACGGATTGTGTTCTGCATATTTAGAGTGTATGCCCATCTTCGTATGGGAAACCCAGCAAGTATGCGTCGCGTCCACCTTGAACTTCTTCGGGTTCAGGGTAACGACATGCAGCGGCATCTTCGGAGTGTTTTTTCTTTTTCTTAGTCATATTTATTACAAGATCTATTCACCTATTTTCATTTTAAAAAATTTTCATTTTTAAATTGATTTCGTGCTCCTCCATCTATTCACCGATCATCTATGCAAAAAACCCAAGACTTGTATCTTGGGTTTATTACTTTCCTTTACAGGTTCAGTTATTCAGACTTTTGCAAACGCAGTGCATTAATGACCACAGACAAAGAACTCAGTGACATGGCAACTGCAGCAAGCATCGGGGTCAACAACAAACCGATTAATGGGTAAAAAATTCCTGCTGCAACCGGCACACCTAAGCCGTTATAGACAAAGGAAAATGCCAGGTTCTGCTTCATGTTTTTCACGCCCAGTTTTGCCATATGAATGGCATCTGCCACACCACGGATATCTCCTTTCACTAAAGTCACCTGAGCCGTCTGTTTGGCAATATCGGTACCATTCCCCATTGCAATACCGACATTGGCCTGGGCAAGTGCCGGTGCATCATTAATGCCATCGCCTGCCATTGCCACAACCTTTCCTTGAGCCTGATAGTTTTTCACGATATCTAATTTTTCAGTCGGGGTACAGTTGCCATAGACCTGCTGAATTCCCAGCTCAGCTGCAACAAGTTTTGCATTTTGTTCATGGTCACCAGTCGCCATCACCACTTCAACGCTATCGGCAATCAGTTGGTCGATCACTTGATGGGCATTGTGTTTAATCGCATCATGAATCGAGATATAAGCCAAAACTTGCTGTTCATTGGCCAAGAAACTGATCACATTTCCCTTGGCCCGTTGAGCATCCAGCTTCGCTTGAGCCGGTTCAGCAAGTTTTAAACCCAGTTGATCCAGCAGTTTTTGACTACCTACATAGAAAGTTTGATCATCAATCTGCCCTTTCACTCCAAAACCGGTGACATCTTCAAAATCACTGACTTTTAGCAGTTGCTCATGCGCAACAAGCTTGGTTAAAGTCTGTGCAATTGGATGAGTAGAATACTGTTCAATTGAGGCAATCCATTGTTCCACCTGCGTTTGCTGTACAGTATCTGAAAGCAGTTTAATCTCTTTCAGGCTCGGTTTACCCTCGGTCAGAGTCCCGGTTTTATCGACAATTAAAGTGGTGACTTTACTTAAAGCTTCAATCGCTTCGGCATCTTTAAACAGCACTCCTTTTTGCGCTGCAAGACCTGTCGTTGCCATGACTGACATTGGTGTTGCCAAACCTAAGGCACATGGACAGGCGATAATGAGGACTGCCACCGCACACATCAGTGCCAAATCAAACTGTGCTTTGCCAAAGAGCATCCAAGCCATAAAAGTCAACACACTAATCGCCAAAACAATCACCACAAAATATTTGGCAAATACATCGGCAAGTTTTTGTAACGGTGCTTTGGAGCGCTGTGCTTCGGCTACAGTCTGAATCATTTTGGCTAAAGTGGTATTAGCACCGACTGCCGTGGTTTGAATACGTATGCTGCCCTGCTGATTCACCGTACCGCCAATCACCTTGTCATCAACTTCTTTTTTCACCGGAACCGGTTCACCTGTCATCATGGCTTCATCAACATAGGTTTTGCCTTCCACCACAATGCCATCCAGTGGAATCTGCTCCCCGGAAGAAATCTGCAAGATATCGCCCTGTTTCACCATGCCAACATCCACTTCCACCACCTGATCATGCTGTACCAGTTTTGCAGTAGGCGGTTGCAGTTTCAGTAATGATTTTAATGCATCAGCAGTTTTGGCACGTGCTTTCAGCTCCATGATTTGCCCAAGTAAACTCAAGGACACAATCATACAGGCCGCTTCATAATACACGGCGACCCCATGACCAGTTTTCGCTTGCATCGGGATCAGGGATGGAAAAACTGTTGCCACAACACTGTAAATAAATGCCGCCAGTACCCCGACCCCAATCAGGCTCCACATGTTCAGGTTACGGGTTTTATAAGAAATCCAACAACGTTCAATAAAGGGTTTTCCTGCCCACAGGATTACTGGAATAGAAAGCACTAGTTCAATCCACGGCTGAATATGCTGCGGAATAAAGGCATGAATATGCGAACCCATGGCCATGATAAAGACAATTAAAGTCAGTGGTAAGGTCATCCAGAAACGATGACTGAAATCGACCAGTTCAGGATTCGGTGCATCATTTAAGGTCGGTTGCATCGGCTCCAAAGCCATACCACAGATTGGACAGGTTCCCGGTCCTTTCTGCACAATTTCAGGGTCCATCGGACAGGTATAATCCATATCCGCCGCACCTTCCGGTACAGGCCGCTGATCGGTTGGAATCAGATAAAACTCAGGATCACCTTTAAACTTTTCCAAACAAGACGGATTACAGAAATAATAAGTTTTAGCCTGATACTCTGTTTTTAAATCAGTTGAAGTGTCTACCAACATGCCACAAACAGGGTCAATTTCCGAACCATGTAAAGGTGAATCATGCGCTTCGCCACAGCAATTGGATTTCTTTTCTTCAACTACCGCTTTTTCTTTTGAACCACAGCAAGAGGATGCTTTCTGACTTATTTGTAGATATTGCTCAGGTTGCTGGGTAAATTGAGTCAAACAGCGTTCCGAACAGAAATAATAGTCTTGCGATTCAAACTGAATGTGGAATTTAGAATCTGTTTTAACCTGCATGCCACAGACGGGATCAGTAACGGTGGTTTGCAGCTCTAATCCAGCATTTGAATCTGCGCCGCTACAACATCCCTTTTGTTCTGCTGTTTTAGGCTGCGATGCACAACCACAGCCCGAAGTCTCAGATTTATTTTTTTCTAAATATTGTTCTGGATTGGCCTGAAATTTATTCAAACAGCCCTGACAGCAAAAATAATAAAGTTGTCCTGAATATTCGGTATGCGGTTTGGACAAATCTGTCACGGTCATGCCGCAGACCGGATCAACATATTGCTGCTGTGGTTTTTTCTCACCACCACAACATGAAGATGAGGCCGTTACAACTTTAGCTTTATTTGCACAGCCACAGCCTGATTTAGGCTTGGTTTGTTGAAGGTAAGTTTCAGGATTTTTAATAAACTTTTGTTTGCAGCCATCACAACAAAATAAATATTTTTTCCCCTCAAATTCAAAAGCATGCTCTGAAGGTTCAGAAACGCTCATGCCACAAACCGGATCAACTTTCACTAATTCAAGAACTGAATCCTGTTTTGCACAGCAGGAAGATTTTTGTTGCTCATTCATCCGACTCACCTGTTTTATTTTTGCATTGTGTTAGCATAAAGTCTGTACCTAGGTACAGAGTCAAGTCATTTGAGGATATTTTATGCTCACCATCGGAAAACTGGCCAAACAGTGTCATATTAATGTCGAAACCATTCGCTATTATCAACGCATCGGTTTAATGCGCGTGCCTGAAACTACCCAGAGTTACCGTTATTACAATGACAAAGACATTGAAACTTTAAGCTTTATTCAAAAAGGTAAAGATGCAGGTTTGCAACTCAGTGAAATACAGGAGTTACTGCAACTTCAACTCGAGGACCGTGAACAGGTAAGACATGTCATCGAACAACGCCTAGAAAAAATTGATCAAAGGATTCAGGAATTGCAGGCGCTGAAAACCCGTTTAAGCAGTTGGGTAGATGAATGCAAGAGCACAAATCAAAGCGGCTGCCCGATTCTGAAAGAGCTGAAAAACAGTTAAACTCCTTTTAGCATGAATATTGATATATTTTTTGGGAACGAATAAAAGATGTCAGTGGATTTAAAAGTTTTACGCAAGCAACTTCGACATCAACGTAGAGCCGTCTCCGACTTTCAACAAAAACAAGCTCAACAAAAAGTACTCCAGCAACTGATCCGGCTAAAATCTTTTCAGCATGCAAAAAAAGTGGGGGTTTACCTGCATGCTTTTGGAGAAATTAATACCAATCAAATTATCGAGTACTGTTTTAAACAGCATAAGCAGGTTTATCTGCCAATGATTTGTACCATGAACCAGCAATTGCACTGGGTTCGAATCAGTCTGCAACAATACCGAAATAAGCGTTTTTCCTATCATCCTTTTGGTATGCAGGAACCTATGGCCGGACGCGGTGTGCATGTTTCGACGCTGGACTTTTTAATCATGCCTTTATTAGCCTGTGATATTTATGGTACACGCATTGGTATGGGCGGCGGTTTCTATGACAAAACCTTGGCCAGTGCGCCAAATAATCCTTTTCGCCTGGGGATTGCGCATGACTTTCAGTTGATCCAGCAACGCTTGCTACGCGAAGCATGGGATCAACCGCTAGATGCCCTACTGACGCCTTCAGAATATTTATCTTTCAAACGTTAAACTGTCATTTTGGTCACTCAGGAACACTTTAGAATCACACATTTACTCATTTTTTATACATTTTCATTTGCCCTGCCCTTGTATTTTTTGAAATACACTTCACTATAAAAATATGGCAACACCATTGTTACTCATTAGGAGTGCCCATGTCTGAAATTATTATGAATCAAGAAACCTCAGCTACACAGGTTCCAAACGTATTACCCCTTTTAGCGCTACGTGATGTGGTGGTTTACCCACATATGCAAATTGCGTTATTCGTAGGTCGTGAAAAATCGATCAAAGCAGTTGACGTGGCCCGTAACAGTGACAATCTCGTATTTGTAGTTGCACAACAAGATTCTCTTACAGAAGAAATTGATCACGACAACTTATATCAATACGGTACTGTCGCGAAGATTGTGCAAGTTGTGAATCATGAAAATGATGAAAACTGTATAAAAGTACTCATTGAAGGTTTACATCGTTCTAAACTGGTCAAAATCGTCGACAATGATGAGTATTTATCAGCCGAACATGCTCTCAGCCCAATGACT
Organism: Acinetobacter sp. UBA5934; assembly: GCF_002430855.1. Taxonomy (NCBI): domain Bacteria; kingdom Pseudomonadati; phylum Pseudomonadota; class Gammaproteobacteria; order Moraxellales; family Moraxellaceae; genus Acinetobacter; species Acinetobacter sp. UBA5934. The sequence continues at coordinate 10,556 of NZ_DJDC01000094.1, forward strand.
GTGAATGTTGAATCTGAGGCTCAAGAAACACGTGTGCAAGAGTTACGCGCTTTATTTGCCCAATATGCAGAAGCCAAATTACGTAATGCACGTGAATTGATTACTGCTGCAAATAAAATCGATGACTTATTGCAACTGTTGTTCTTTGTGGCTACCCGTGTGCCATTGAACATCGATATCAAGCAAAAGTTCTTGGAACATGATGACTTCGAAGCACATTTGACTGAGCTCATGACTTATTTGTTACAACAGTCTGAAGAACAGCAGATTGAACAAACCTTGCATGACTCGGTAAAACGCCAGATGGAGAAAAACCAGCGCGAATATTTCCTGAATGAAAAAATGAAGGTGATTCAGCGCGAACTTTCCGACATGAACGGCGGTGCTGAAGATGATGTTGCAGAAATTGAACGTCGTCTGGAAGAGGCTGATTTACCTGAACATGTGCGTAAAAAAGCCGAATCTGAATTCCGTAAGTTAAAAGCCATGCAACCTGCGTCAAGTGAAGCGGCTGTGGTGCGCAATTATATTGAGGCGATTTTAGATACGCCTTGGAATAAAGCCAGCAAAGTCAGCATTAACCTGAACAAGGCGCAAGAGATTCTGGATGCCGACCACTATGGTTTGGACGAAGTGAAACAACGTATTGTTGAATACCTAGCGGTTCAATCACGCGTGAAAAAACTTAAAGGTCCGATTCTTTGCCTGGTGGGTCCTCCAGGGGTAGGTAAAACTTCACTGGGTGAATCGATTGCCAAAGCCACAGGTCGTGAATTTGTGCGTATGGCTTTAGGTGGCGTGCGTGACGAAGCGGAAATCCGTGGTCACCGTCGTACTTATATCGGTGCGATGCCAGGTAAAGTGGTGCAGTCGTTGACCAAGGTCGGCGTAAAGAACCCACTGTTCTTGCTCGACGAAATTGACAAGATGGCACAAGACTACCGCGGCGACCCTGCTTCTGCCTTGCTTGAAGTACTTGATCCATCACAAAATAGCAAGTTCAACGATCACTACCTTGATCTTGATCTGGACTTGTCTGAAGTGATGTTCATCTGTACTGCAAATAGCATGAATATTCCTGAGGCTCTTTTAGACCGTATGGAAGTAATTCGTCTTCCGGGTTATACCGAAGAGGAAAAAGTGAATATTGCTGAGCGCTACCTGGTTCCTAAAGCGATTAAGGACAATGGTTTACGTGGCAAAGAATTGACCATTCATGAAGAAGCCATTCGTGACATCGTGCGCCGCTATACGCGTGAAGCAGGTGTGCGTAGCTTGGAACGTGAAGTATCAAAAATTGCGCGTAAAGTCGTGAAAGAAGCGGTCAGCAAAAAAGCTAAAAACCTGCATATCGATGTGACTGCTGACAACCTGTCTGATTACCTAGGCGTACATAAGTTCGACTTCGGTATGGCAGAAGAAGAAGCGCAAGTCGGTCGTGTCAATGGTTTGGCTTGGACATCAGTTGGTGGCGAATTACTTTCGATTGAAGTTGCTGCGGTCAAAGGTAAAGGTAAATTCATTACCACCGGTTCACTCGGTGATGTCATGAAAGAATCGATTACTGCCGCAATGACTGTGGTGCGTACCCGTGCAGATGCGCTTGGTATTGAATCTTCAAGATTTGAAGAAACCGATATTCATGTGCATTTACCTGAAGGTGCAACACCGAAAGATGGTCCGTCAGCAGGTTTGGCACTCACCACTGCATTGGTTTCAGCCTTCACAGGCATTCCGGTACGTGCTGATATTGCCATGACTGGTGAAACCAACCTCGGTGGCCGTGCAATGCGCATTGGTGGCTTAAAGGAAAAACTTTTAGCTGCACATCGCGGTGGCATTAAGACGGTATTCATCCCTCAAGAAAACGTACGTGACTTGGTGGAAATTCCAGAAAATGTCAAAGCTGGCCTGGAAATTAAGGCGGTGAAAAGCATCGATGAGATCTTGCCATTCGCCTTGACCGAAGCGCCAAAACCTTTGGTGAAAGCACCAATTGTGAAGCCGATTGCAGAAGGTAAAGCAGCCCGTCATTAATCGTATTTCGATACAAAAAAGAGAGAGCTTCGGCTCTCTTTTTTTGTGTAAAAGTTTTACGATATTGATAGAGCATCAGCTTGAAAAAAATACATGTAGCCCTCATGTTTTATTATAGAGGCACAGATACGCTATAGATGTAGTGTAGATTTCTAATTTATTTATAGTTAACAAGTTATGTGAATGGTCATCTACATCTCCAGGTGGATGACCTTTTTGATCGCAGTCCCAGTATTCTATTCAGGGGCTGCGTTTTTTATTGTACCTATTCATCAGGCTGAAGCATTAAGCTATAAGTCAGTCCATTTATGACATTGGCCATTTTGGAAATATTAAGGGTTTTTAAAGTATCAGTCGCGCTATGATTGTGCTTGTTACGAAAATGACCTGTATCGGTAATCATCATGGCGGGAATATCGAACTTCCAGTAATTCAGATGATCTGAAAATTCCATTCCCGCAATAAAGGACGGTGCGACCAGTCGTTGACATTCCAACCGGTCCAGTATGCGCATCGATTCACAATATTTCGCACTCATGTCATAGGACTGCAAATTACTGACCGCGGCAATAAAGTTTCCATGTTGCGGATAGACCCATTTCAAGCCCGTAGGATATTGCTGCACCAGATTTTCATCAAAAAACCCGATCATCTCTAAAATATAAACGCCCCGGATTTGATTTTTTTGAGCCTGGATTGATTTCGCATGCACAAAACTGCCCATCTGCTCGGTCTTGAAAAATGGCGGTTCTTGCAAGGTATAAAACACAAATTCGACATTATGGGCCAATTGAGATTTCAGCTGTGAGAGTATACGCGCCGTTTCAATCACCCCTGCCACTCCTGAGGCATTATCATCTGCACCCTGCGTTTCCCCAAACACATCATAATGCGCACCGACAATCACTTTGTCAGCGTGACCTGCTGTTAAGGTACAGACCACATTGCGATAACCCAAACCATTGACCATGTAATTCTGATACTGGCATGGAATACCAAACAAACGCATCTGTTCT
>NZ_DJDC01000094.1:13729-14167 GCF_002430855.1 Acinetobacter sp. UBA5934
CAACAAACGCATCTGTTCTTTAATCCATGCAGAAACACGTTGTAATTGTTCTCTGTTTTTATAATGACGATGTCCCTGTTGGCCGATGATTTGCTCGAGATACACTTTTAAATTATCGCTACTGGCGGGAGTTATACTCGGTAATGCCCAACTTGAAGTAGTTAACAACATAGTGCAAAGGAAGATGCTCAATGATAAGCCTAAATGTTTATTCCTTTTTAATCGCATTTAATTCTTCTTCCTCTTTTCTTATTCATCTTTCATCCATTACCGAAGATTAAAGCAGCATCTCATACGGCTTTTCAATTGCAATTTGTTGCTCAAAAACAGGTAAAACCCGTTTTAACGTTTATAATGAAGATGACTTTCAAATCGTCGAATCTTATGAAAATCCGTATTATTACCATCGGTCAAAAAATGCCAGCCTGGGTGCTCACC
>NZ_DJDC01000007.1:0-13428 GCF_002430855.1 Acinetobacter sp. UBA5934
TCCGAGTAAAGTGCTAAAACCAGGGGTGCGGTCGTCAGGATTGAACGAATCGACAGCAACACTGGCTGATTTTTTTGCAACCTCAACCAGTGTTACTTCATATTCACCCCCTTGTCCATTGAACAAGGTGGCTTTTTCACCGACTTGTGCGCGTAATACTTTCACCCAGTGATGAAAAACCGTTTCGGTTAATTCAACATGCATATCCACTGCTAAATCAGCTTCAATATAAAAACGCGGCATTTAAGTATTACTCACAAATCAGATATAAATTAAGCTAGGCCAAGATCGGTCACGAGTTGACGTGTCGGATCAGTGGTGTTCATGGTGTAGAAGTGCAAGCTCGGTGCACCGCCTGCAAGCAGACGTTCACACAATTTCACCACAACTTCATGACCAAAGGCTTTGATACTTGCCGTGTCATCGCCATAAGTCGCCAATTGCTTGCGAATCCAGCGCGGGATTTCTGCACCTGTACCGTCTGCAAAGCGAATCAGGTTGCTTGCATTGGTAATTGGCATAATGCCCGGAGCAACAGGAATATTCATACCTTCTTTTTGAATGCGGTCTACAAAATAGAAGTAGGCATCCGGATTAAAGAAGAACTGAGTTAAAGCGGCATTGGCACCGGCATTAGCTTTTTCGACAAAATGTTGAATATCTTTATCAAAGCTTTCTGCCTGTGGGTGCATTTCAGGGTAAGCGGCAACTTCAATTTGAAAATGATCACCTGAATGTTCACGAATGAAACGAACCAGGTCTTGCGCATAGGGCAATTCGCCCAAGCCCACCTGACCAGAAGGCAAGTCACCACGCAGTGCCACAATACGGTCAATACCTTGCGATTTGTATAAATCCAGCAATTCGGCAATACGGGCTTTGTCATCACCAATACAAGACAGGTGAGGGGCAACTGGTGTGCCTTTGCCGTTGAAGTCATTGATTGCAGCAAGTGTGCGTTCACGGGTAGAACCACCAGCACCATAAGTCACTGAAAAGAATTCAGGATTTAACAGTTGTAATTCTTTATGCACGACACGAAGTTTTTCTGCACCGACATCAGTTTTGGTCGGGAAAAACTCAAAAGAGATTGGAACACGTTTGGTCATTTTTCAAATCCTTTTTTTATCCATACTTAAAATTTAACCTCTCCCTGACCTCTCCCAAAGGGAGAGGGGAACCTCACGGTATTTAAAGTCAGGGAAAAGTCCTCTCCTTCTAGGAGAGGATTTAGGAGAGGTGTAAAATTAGTATTTATAAGTCTCAGATTTGAATGGACCTTCAACAGTTACGCCAAGGTAATCTGCTTGTTCTTGAGTAAGCGTAGTTAATACACCGCCGAAGCCAGCAACCATTGCGGCAGCAACTTCTTCATCCAATTTCTTAGGAAGAAGTTCTACACGAATCGATGCCTGTTTTTGATCTTCAGGAAGGTCAGCAAATTTTTCAGCGAACAAGTGCATTTGCGCCAATACCTGGTTAGCAAAAGAACCGTCCATCACACGTGATGGGTGACCGGTTGCATTACCTAGGTTCACCAGACGACCTTCAGAAAGAAGGATCAGGTAGTTGTTTTCATCTTCTGAACGATACACTTGGTGTACTTGAGGTTTAACTTCAACCCATTTGTAGCCACGTAAGTAGTTGGTATCAATTTCAGTATCGAAGTGACCGATGTTACAAACTACAGCGCCAGCTTTTAATGTATCTAGCATTGCAGCGTCACATACGTGATAGTTACCCGTAGTCGTTACGATCAGGTCAGTATTTTGAAGAAGGTCAAGGTTGATGTCTTCTTTCTTGCCTGTTTGTACGCCGTTTTTGTATGGAGATACAACTTCATAACCGTCCATGCATGCTTGCATTGCACAAATTGGATCGATTTCAGTGACACGTACAATCATGCCTTCTTGACGAAGTGATTGAGCAGAACCTTTACCTACGTCACCATAACCGATCACAAGTGCACGACGACCAGACATCAACATGTCAGTACCGCGTTTGATCGCGTCGTTTAGCGAGTGGCGGCAACCGTATTTGTTGTCGTTTTTAGATTTTGTTACTGAGTCGTTTACGTTGATAGCAGGAACTTTCAAAGTACCGTCACGTAACATTTCATAAAGACGTTGCACACCCGTAGTGGTTTCTTCAGTCACACCGTGGATTTTAGCAATCAGTTCTGGGTATTTTTCATGCACAACAGCAGTCAAGTCACCGCCATCATCAAGAATCATGTTGGCATCCCAAGGTTTGCCATTGACATTGATTTGTTGTTCAAGGCACCACATGTATTCTTCTTCAGTTTCGCCTTTCCAGGCAAAAACAGGAATACCGCGAGCAGCAATTGCAGCAGCAGCATGGTCTTGAGTAGAGAAGATGTTACAAGAAGTCCAGCGAACTTCAGCGCCCAATTCAACCAGAGTTTCAATTAAAACTGCAGTTTGAATGGTCATGTGAATACAGCCGAGAATTTTCGCGCCTGCAAGTGGTTTTGCTGCTGAATAGCGTTTACGCAAACCCATTAGGGCTGGCATTTCTGCTTCAGCAAGTTTGATTTCTTTACGGCCGTAATCAGCAAGTGAAATATCGGCAACTTTATAATCTGTAAATGAAGCATTAACCGCGTTCATCAGGACCTCCTAGAGAAAAAATAGATTGGATCGTTCTGTTCGCGGATGCCGTTTTTGGTTCAAAAGAGTATTTGAACCGATCGTCGAGCCTGGCGCTTTTACATTGCTATTTTTTAAAATCAGCCTGTAAAACGTCGCAGCATCCCTCGACTAGCGGGCTATTGTACTTGGAAATTGATTTTGTTCCAATCTGAAATTGATTATTATCAGCACAATCATATTCTGGATGAAAATTATGGCTTTAGAAATACCTGAAGAATTAGCGAATCTTGAAGCAAATGGCGGTATTTTTGCGGTATGGATGTTGCTGCAACATTTAGGTATCGATGCTGAAATTCAACAACTGCTAGAGGTCTGTGGATATGAGGCTGAAAATGGCACCACAACCATAGGTCTAGCTGTTGGATTAAAAAAGTTTGGTTTTAATGTGCAGTTTTATACCGATCCTGACCCTGAGCTTCAGGAGAGTGAAATACTCAGTTACCAAGAAGCCGAGCAACTGGGTTTAGCGATTTTACCTGCATTAAATTATCAGCAAATCCAGCAAGCCTTTGAGCAAAACAAATTTGTGATTGTTTATTACGATACATTAGAAAATGTCGGTAATCATTCTCTTGTTTATGATGTTAATGAGGATGAAATTTGCTTTTTTGATAGCTTTGATGCGATGTTAGCTTCAATTTTTGAACAGCAACGTAAAGCGGAAGGGATTTGCCGACAGGTAATTGTTGTTGAAGCAAATAATGATATTGAAAGTTAAGATTTAAACTGTGTAAAACAAAAGCCCATCTATTGATGGGCTTTTTAATTTTATTTTTCTTCAGCAGATTGAGCTTTATCATGCCAGTAATCGGCTTTTTCATCATCCACATCTACACCCAAACCGTGTTCATAAATGCAGGCCAAATCACGCATGGCTTGAACTTCGCCCCATTCAGCCGCTTGCTTGACCAAAGCAACTGACTTTGCGACATCTTTCTCAATCACATCGCCACGGCGATAGTAATTTGATAATTCCAAAGTCGCAGCAGGGTGTTTTTGCATATTGGCTTTGCTGAGCCAGTAATAACCTAATTCAAAATGCGCTTTTGATTCTTCAGGATCTTCTTCAATCAGGTCTTTGGCATACACGGTATAGCCTTCACCCAACCAGTACATTGCTTCAACATGGCCATTTTCAGCGGCTTTCAGTGCCCATTCTTCAGCCAGTGCAATGTCGTCGTCATTCTCGCTTTGCATATACAGTTCAGCGACTTCAAACTGAGCTTCTGCATTACCTGCAATTGCACGATTGATCAGGGCTTTAGGGAGAGAAAGTGGATTAGCCATATAAATTCCAAAGCTGTATTTTAAAAAACAGAATGTTGAACCAGTAAAAAGTCATCCCAAGAATGACCTTAAAGATAAATCAGGATGATCGAGATGCATTCTTATTTCAAGTCAAAGCACTGCTCACCATTGACTGATTTAAAGAGAATTTAAGCCTGAATAAAAAACAGCGACCGAAGTCGCTGTCTTGAGCCTAATGAATTTTAAACTTCTTGCTGAATACCGGCAACTAGCCAGTCCTGGGTAGAACCTGCAGGTTTGGTGAAATGCCAAACTTCTGCAAAAGGTTGCGGCAAGCTGTTTAAGTCTTCGCTTACTGTACCGGTGAAGCGTACGCTCACAATGTACTGACCATTTTCAGTAGCAGAATCTGTAACCATTGCATTGAGGTTAGAGAATTCAGCAACGTCCTGGTCCTGATTCGCCATAATGTCGTTATACATCGACTGATACAGATCAGGTGTTAAATAACGTTGAATTTCAGCAATGTTACTTGCTGTATTCATCGACTGAATATGGTTAAAGCGCTGACGGGCAACACGCAAGAATGCAGCAGGTTCAGTACCGTCTGGTAACTGGTTGCCGCTTTGTGTTGAAGCTGCACCAAAAGGCGCTTGAGGTGCTGCACCTGCAGAACCACCTACAGACTGACCAAAAATATTGGTGCTGTCATTTGAAGTACGTGGTGCTGCAGTTTGCTGACCGAACGGTGCTGTATTGCCAGCATTGTTTGGTGCATACGGATTATTAGCGGCTAGTTTTTTTTTTGCTCCGAATTTACGGAACAAGAAGAATGCGACTGCAGCAGCTAAAAGAATCCAGATCCAGCCTGGAAGTCCGCCTTTTTCTTCCTGTTGGGTCGCTTGTGCATCTGAAGCAGCTTGTGCATTTTTATCATCTGCAAGGGCATTTGCCGCTACCGCACCCACTGCAGCACCCGCAACACCCGCAGCAACCATTTTACCTACACCTGAACCCGATTTTTGTTGGGCAGGAGCAACAGGTTGTTGAACAGGAGTAACTTGACGCGGTTGTTGGTAAGACTGGGTTGGAGCAGCAGAACGACTCATGCCATGGCTTTTACCGCCACCTGCACGTTTTGCCTCAGCCATTGGTGCAACCACCATAGCTGCCATTAAAATACCGGCCATCAAACCACGCTGTCGAACTTCCATCGATTTTTTCCTAAATAAAAAAGTAAATTGTAGCCTTATAGTTATGTAGGCATTTGTAGTGAATTTCAATATCAAATTGGTATTTTTTTTACATGAACATTCATGTTGAGGATTTAAGCCAGTTCTTCACTCAAATTCATCGCTTCAGTCAGTGCTTCATGCAGGCGTGCCACTGAAATGATCTGTACATTCGGGATCGGTTTTTGTGGTGCATTGCCTCTAGGCAAAATAATGTATTTAAAGCCATGCTTAATGGCTTCTTTTAAGCGTTCCTGACCATTTGGCACAGGACGGATTTCACCGGACAGTCCCACTTCACCAAAGACTGCCAGTTGCTGTGGCAAGGCTTTACCACGCAAGCTGGAGGCACAGGCAAGTAAAACTGCAAGGTCAGAACCGGTTTCAGTAATCTTTAAGCCACCGACTACATTGACATAGACATCCTGTCCAGAGGTTTGTACACCGCCGTGACGGTGCATCACTGCAAGCAGCATATTTAACCGGTTTTGCTCCAGACCCAGCGCGACACGACGCGGTTGACCATGCGCATCATCCACCAAAGCCTGCACCTCAACCAACAGTGGACGAGTACCTTCGCGGCTAATCATCACAATCGAACCGGGAATGGCTTCATCATAACGGCTTAAGAAAATAGCCGATGGGTTAGCCACTTCACGTAAGCCTTTGTCGGTCATACCAAATACGCCAAGTTCATTGACTGCGCCAAAACGGTTTTTGACTGCGCGAATCATGCGGTAACGTGAGTCAGACTGACCTTCAAAATACAGGACGCAATCGACCATATGTTCCAGCACACGTGGTCCTGCCAATGCACCTTCTTTGGTCACATGCCCTACTAGGAACAGGGCAGTACCACTATTTTTGGCAAAGCGGGTCAATAAAGCAGCCGATTCACGAATTTGTGAAACCCCGCCCGGTGCCGACTGCAAGGTTTCGGTATACAGAGTTTGAATAGAATCCAGAATGGCAACTGCAGGGCGTTCTTGCGCCAATACCTCGCAAATCCGTTCCACGCAGGTTTCAGCCATCACTTTAAGATGTTCTGTCGGTAAATCTAAACGGTGGGCACGTAAAGCGACTTGCGAAAGTGATTCCTCACCGGTGACATAGAGTGCAGAACTCTGTGCTGCTGCCATATGGGTCGCAGTTTGTAAAAGTATGGTCGATTTACCAATTCCGGGATCACCGCCAATCAGCACCACCGAACCTGTAACCAGGCCACCTCCTAAAACACGGTCAAATTCACCAATCCCTGTAGCCAAGCGTGTTTCATGTGAAACAGAAACTTTATTTAGGGTAGTAATTGTTGCAGCCTGGCCCGCATAGCCGCCGCCCATTTTTGGTTGTGCACGGTGACTCACTGCGGGTTCAAGACGAACTTCGGTCAGACTATTCCATTCTCCGCAATCTGAACATTGACCCGCCCATTTGGGATGGTCAGTTCCACATTGTTCGCAACGGTATACAGTTTTGACTTTGCTCATTTGAATGGTATCTATATAAATAGGAAGACGGGTGAAGAATGTAGCAATAGCTGTCTGGAAATACAATTTTTTGCATAAATTCTCGCCAAACTTTATCTTGGCACGTAAACTGCTAAAACAAGGGAAATGAAGAAAAGGAAAGTAAAATGGACCCGATTTGGATGAAAAAGCGACAGAAACACAGTCAGGCTTGAAAAATATTAAACAATCGCTCAAAAAACTTTATTTATTTATTTTAATTTGAGCTACTTTTATCACACGAAATTTGAGAGACGAAAATAACAATGTCAAATGAGAACCATAGTTCACCGACTGAAGGTGGTGAACTGCAGCGGAGTTTGTCGAATCGGCATTTGCAACTTATTGCGATTGGCGGGGCAATTGGTACAGGTTTATTCATGGGTTCGGGTAAAACCATCAGCCTGGCCGGACCATCCATTCTGATCATTTATATGATTATTGGTTTCATGGTGTTTTTGGTCATGCGTGCGCTTGGCGAACTGTTACTGTCTAACCTGAAGTACAAGTCTTTTATTGATTTTTCCACAGATTTAATCGGTCCCTGGGCAGGCTATTTTGTCGGCTGGACCTATTGGCTGTGCTGGATCACCATCGGTATTGCTGACTTATCGGCCATTATTTATTACCTGCAATTCTTTAACGGAGGGCTGCCGTTTACGCCTGGCGAAGGAGTAATGATCAGTATTGCCGCCATTGTGTTTATTATGGGGCTGAATCTGGTTACCGTTAAGCTATTCGGTGAACTAGAGTTCTGGTTTGCACTTATCAAGATTATTGCTATTGTGGTGCTCATTCTTGTGGGCCTGTGGATGATCTTTACCGGCTTTACCTCAACAGCAGGTGAAGTGGCGTCATTTACTCATCTCTGGTCACATGACGGTATTTTCCCAACCGGAGTCACCGGCTTCCTGGCAGGCTTCCAGATTGCGATTTTCGCCTTTGTTGGGGTAGAACTGGTCGGTACGACTGCGGCAGAAACCAAAGATCCAGAGCGCAACCTGCCTAAAGCGGTGAACTCGATTCCGATTCGTATCATCATTTTCTATGTGTTGGCACTGGTGATTGTCATGTCGGTAACACCATGGAATAAAATTGATCCTAGCATCAGTCCGTTTGTAAACCTGTTTAGTCAGGCAGGTATTGCGGCAGCAGCCATCATCATGAATTTGGTGGTGTTGTCTTCAGTAATGTCATCCATGAACAGTGGTGTGTTCTCAACCAGTCGTATGCTGTTTGGTTTATCGCGGGAAGAGCAAGGTCCAAAAGCTTTTGGACATTTGAATAAACGTGCTGTGCCTGCAAATGCCTTGTATTTCTCGGCAATCTGTTTGTTATTGGGTGCTGCACTTCAGTATTTCGTACCGAATACGGTTGAAGCGTTTACTTTGGCAACCACGCTTTCCACCATCCTGTTTATCTGTGTCTGGCTGATGATCATCTGGAGCTATATTGTGTATTACAAAACACGTCCAGAACTGCATGCCAAATCAACCTTTAAACTTCCTGGTGGATTGTTCACCTGCTGGCTGGTCATCATCTTCTTTATCGGCATGATTTATGTGCTGTCCTTAGAAGCTGATACCATGAAAGCGCTGATGGTCAGCCCGATCTGGTTCATTATTCTGATTATTGGCTACTTTGGTTTCTACAAACCGAAACATAAATAATCCAGCTAAACGATTAAAACGCCAGTTTCAAACTGGCGTTTTTTTTTAACACACTATAATCTCTAGCGTTTAGTGCTTTGGTCATGTCACATGATCAGGTTATACTTCTTCGAAAATATGAAATAGGTGGTTAGATGCGTCTTGTCATTTGCTGCATCAGTGTATTGGTAACAGGTTTTGCTTTAGTCGGTTGTGGTCAATCTGGAGCTTTGCAGCTACCGAGCGATCCGAATTATGACAAACGTGCAAAATATTTGTTATATCCCAATGTGGATTCCAAACAGCAATCCTCAAATAAGCAAGAAGCCGCTCCAGTAGCCCAAGAGCTTCCCGCTTCATCTGCTGAAACGAATTAATTTTCAATATCTAAACGCGTCATCGAAAGGATACATTCATGAGTTTTACCCGCATCAATGGGGTTTTGCATGCCGAGCAATGTTCTCTACAACAGCTTGCGCAGCAATTTGGCACGCCACTTTATGTTTATTCAAAAGCGACTTTTGAAAAGCATTATTTAGATATGGATCGTGCGTTTAGCTTTATCGATCATCAAATTTGTTTTGCGGTAAAGTCAAACTCAAACCTTGCGGTGTTGAATGTGCTGGCCAAGTGTGGCGCGGGCTTTGATATTGTTACTGGCGGTGAACTGGCGCGTGTGCTGAAAGCGGGTGGAGATGCCTCTAAAATTGTATTCTCGGGTTTGGGTAAGTCAGAAGCAGATATTAAAAAAGCGCTGGAGGTGGGGATTGCCTGCTTTAACGTAGAATCGTATGCCGAGCTGGACCGTATTCAAAAAGTGGCCGCTGAATTGAATGTAAAAGCCCCGATTTCTTTACGTGTCAATCCGGATGTGGATGCCAAAACCCATCCTTATATTTCCACTGGTTTAAAAGAAAATAAATTCGGTATTCCGTCTGATAGCGTATTTGAAACCTATCAATATGCTGCGTCTTTGCCAAACTTGGATGTGGTAGGAATTGACTGTCATATCGGTTCACAATTGACTGAAACCCAGCCATTTGTTGATGCGCTTGATCGCGTCATTGTGCTGATTGAGAAACTTAAAGAATTAGGTATCAATTTAAAACACATCGATATTGGTGGCGGTTTAGGTGTGACTTATAAAGATGAAGTTCCGCCCACTGTTGAAGAATATGCCAATGCACTAAAACCAGCTTTAGAAAAACTTGGTCTGAAAGTGTATATGGAACCGGGTCGCAGTATTTCGGCCAATGCCGGTGTATTGCTGACCAAAGTCGATTTGCTTAAACCAACCAATCACCGAAACTTCGCGATTATTGATGCTGCCATGAACGACCTCATTCGTCCTGCTTTATATGAAGCATGGATGGATATTCAGGAAGTGACGCCACGTACGAATGTTGAAGCGAAAGAGTGGGATGTGGTTGGCGCGATTTGTGAAACCGGCGATTTCTTGGGTAAAGAGCGTAAGCTGGCATTACAAGAAAATGACGTGCTGGCTGTATTGGGTGCGGGCGCTTACGGTTTCGTGATGAGCTCGAACTACAACAGCCGTGGTCGTGCTGCTGAAGTGATGGTCGATGGTGATCAGGCTCATTTGATTCGTGAGCGTGAAACCGTTGAATCTTTGTGGGAACGTGAACGATTATTGCCATAATGGAGATCTCTGAGATGTTTTTAGAATTTACCAAAATGCATGGCTTGGGTAATGACTTCATGGTGGTTGACCTGATCAGCCAGCGTGCCTATTTGGATACCGTTACCATTCAGCGTTTGGCAGACCGCCACTTTGGCATTGGTTTTGATCAGCTGCTGATTGTTGAGCCGCCTGATTTGCCCAATGTTGATTTTAAATATCGTATTTTCAATGCCGATGGTTCTGAAGTGGAGCAATGCGGTAATGGGGTGCGTTGTTTTGCACGTTTTGTACATGAGCGTCAGCTCACCACCAAAACCAAAATTAAAGTGCAGACCAAAGCCGGTATCGTAGAGCCTGAATTGGGTGCAAATGGCTGGGTTCGTGTGAACATGGGTTATCCTAAATTCTTGCCGAACCAGATTCCATTCCTTGCGGATGCACCTGAAAACCTTTACAGCCTGGCTTTGGCCAATGATCAAAGCATTATCATTGATGTGGTAAATATGGGTAATCCCCATGCAGTGACCATTGTCCCAGATGTGATCACGGCTGATGTCGCAGGTATGGGGCCGCAAGTAGAATCACATGAGCGTTTCCCGCAACGTGTTAATGCCGGTTTTATGCAAATTATTGACGAAAAACATGCACGTTTGCGTGTGTTTGAACGTGGTGTCGGTGAAACTTTAGCTTGTGGTACAGGTGCCTGTGCTGCTGCGGTTTCAGGTATGCGCCGTGGTCTGTTGGCTAATAATGTTGAAATTGAACTGGCAGGCGGTAAGCTGCAAATTGAATGGAAAGAAGGTGATGTGGTGTGGATGACCGGTCCAACGGCAAATGTCTATCAGGGACGTATCGATTTAAGTTACTATCAGCAATAAGTTAGATATTTTGATGAAAAAAGCACTGTCCTCATGATGGTGCTTTTTATTTGTGCATCGTGAATTGGATAAGTCCTCATGAAGCAGATAGAATGAAAATGAAAGCAAATATTGCTTGTAGTGCTATTTATAAAACTAAGGTTTGAAATGAATTTTAATCATTTAATAAAATGGGGAAAAGCGTGATTGATTTGGATATGCAGCTACGTACTCCCGCTGATTTATTACTGATGTGGTTAAAAGAACGAGAAATTCAGAACCAGTCCAAACATACTTTGCAGGCTTATGAACGTGATGTTTCCGATTTTTTAAATTTTTGTGAAAACAAAAAACTAAATCTGGCCAATATAGAAACCACAGATCTACGTGAATATTTGGCTCATAAAGTGGAACAGCAAGGCTTAAGTTCCAGCAGTTTACAACGTATGCTTTCATCCATTCGCCAATTTATAAAATGGGCCGAGCAGGGGCAGTATCTGGCGTTTAATCCAGCGGATGATTTTCAGCTAAAACGTATTCCCCGACCGCTTCCGGGCATGGTCGATATTGAAACCGTGAACCAGATTCTGGATCAGCCTGCACCTGAGAAACCGGTAGAACAGCAAATGTGGCTACGCGATAAAGCCATTTTGGAGCTGTTGTATTCCAGTGGCCTGCGTCTGGCTGAAGTGCAAGGTTTGCGGATTAAAGATATTGATTTTAACCGTCAATTGTTACGCATTACCGGTAAGGGTAATAAAACCCGTGTGGTACCTTTTGGCAGCAAGGCTCGCGATGCAGTAATGCAATGGCTGCAAGTCTATCCCTTGTGGCATGGCGATTTTGTGCCGGATGCACATGTATTTATTACCCAAAAGGGCAATCCGCTGGGTGCACGGCAAATTGAAAACCGGGTGAAATTGCAAGCCCTGCGTGCCGGGGTGAATGTGGATTTGCATCCACATTTGTTACGTCATTGCTTTGCCAGTCATATGCTCTCGAACAGTCGGGATTTACGTGCAGTACAGGAAATGCTGGGACATAGCAATTTGACCACCACACAAATTTATACCCATGTCGATTTTGATCATTTGGCCCAAGTGTATGATCAGGCACATCCACGAGCGCAAGTTAAAAAGTCGTAACAACATTAGAATCTGACTAAATATGGCCTGGACTTTGCTTGATTATTTTAGAGTCAGCTACAGTGGTTTCATTAAAGTTAAATAAGCATATGAAAAAATATCAGTGCATAAAGATGACATTTTGAACTATTGTCGGATAATAAAAAGCCAATTTATAGGGTATAAGAATCACGTATAACCATAATGTGGATTGCATGAATAATGTATAGCGATGAAATTATTTATGCTTACACTGCGGGTCAGCTAAATATTGGAAGGAAAATGATAGGCGAAACAATGATTACAGGAATTTTAGAGAAATATGACCAGTTAACCCCTGCACAAAAAGAAATTTTTGCAGGTTATGGACTGCGTCAAGTTAAACATTTTGTAGAAATTAGTTTGCCTAATATCGAACCGGTTTTGCCTGCCCATGCGCATGTACAAGGAATCAATTCAGAAGGTAAGGTACAGGCGATTAATGATGTGACCCAGCAAACCTACCTGTGGATTTCAGACCTGCAATGGCAGGAGCGTCCAATCGCGACCTCAAATGTGGATTTAAAAGAAGACTTTTTAGCGGTTTGGGAAATATTTAATCTTCAGGCCTATGATTTAATTGATTTAAGCCACATCCATCGTGACTTTTTGCATAATCAGCCTGCTTGATTCCTTTTTAGGTTGCTAAATTGAGCTGCGGTGATTTGATAAAGCACATGTCTTTGTAAAGGGCTGCTGTCATCTAAAGCAGGGTGATTGAAGTAGTCCTTAAACTGCATGCCTAAACGTTGCATCACAGCTTGAGATTGAATGTTTTGTATTGCTGTAAAGGCCACGATCTGGTTCAGATTGAGTAAATCAAAAGCAAAGTTTAAGCACGCTGTTGCAGCCTCGGTCGCAAAACCATTGCTCCCAATATTTCTGCTCAAGTCGCCAGACTATTTCGGTGCAGGGTGAAAATGTAAACTGATGGGGTTGAGCATGTAATCCGGTGCAGCCAATAAAATCACCTGTCTGTTTTAATTCTATTGCCCACACGCCCCAAGCCTGATTTTCGATCAGGCTTTGAAATTTATGCGCCAGTGCATCACTTTGTGTGCGGGTTAAGCAATCTGGAAAATAACGCATCACTTCAGGGTTAGAATTTAAGGCATAAAACGACTTAAGATCTGAATTTTTCCATGCTCTTAAAATCAAACGTGATGTCTCAAGCCGTAAACTCATTCTAGATGTCCTAAAGATCATCAAGCGGTAATTGAAAACTCTGTTTAATAATCTGACTCGGCAAATCCGTTTTTACACTGGTAATGCCATTTTTCTTGGTCAGATGCGCGGACTGAAATTTACGATAACTTTCCAGATCCGGAACCACCACTTTCAGCATGGCATCGCATTCACCCAAAATAATATAACACTCCATCACCTGGGGAAGCTCCTTCATGGCTTCAATGAAGGTATCAATGGTTTCGGCATCCTGCCCAGTTAACCAGATTCGTGAA
>NZ_DJDC01000023.1:0-27448 GCF_002430855.1 Acinetobacter sp. UBA5934
TCATAAAACCATGCATGAAACGCACTCCCAGCAAAGCAGCGACATTCATGGGAATAAAATAGAATCCTGAAAAAATCAAAAATCCAATTAAACCCACAATCATGGTGGTTCTGTGTCCAAACCGTTCTAGAAACTTACCAACAAATAAACGACCAATCAGTGTACCGACAATAAACAGACCCGAAACCAAACCCGCTTGTGCCGTAGTTGCACCGAGCTCAGCAACTGCGTAGCCAACAATAACCACTACTAGAAGATAAAAGGTCAGAACCAGCTGAAAGTTAATTGAGCTGACAAGAATAAAATTTTTGGTCCATAAGGGCGTATTTTCACTCATGACTGGCTACCTTTCATTTGTTGCAGATGTTCCATAAGTTTATGCAGGGTATCGAGCGTGCTCTTTTGAGCAGCAAGCTCTAATGGCACTAAAAGCTGTTGTTCAAATTCATCCAGTTTTTTTGAGCATGTTTTAAAAAGCTGTTGACCATTGGAACTCAGGATCAATTTTTTTTGGCGTTTATCCTCAGTATCGACCTGCTCTAAAACGTCCAGTTGCATCAGTACATGAATTCTTTTTGCAATTGATGGTTTGGAAATATTCAGATATTCAGCAATGTCGATAGAGGTACAGCCTTGTTTAAGCTGAATGACATACAGTACCTGCCACAAGGAATAATTCAACTGATGTGGCAGTAAAAGAGTATTGATTTCATCACTCATTAAACGTGCACAGCGTAATAATGAAGCACGAAATTTAAGTGGATCTGGCATAATGGTTAGCTAGGGTAACTAAATTAATTAAACTTTACGCCTCTTTGGTTGATTGTTCAAGTATTAAGCCCATAGATAAATCATAACGATTCATGAATGGCTGCATGGCAAGTCAGTAAAAAAATCAGGAAATAATAAATCAACATACTTTGCTTAATCTTTAGGCGTATGCTGAAGCAGCACAAATTAAAAAAAGAGCGCGACTGTTAGCTGCGTGCTTAATCACCATATCAATGAATTAAAAAAGGTGATGTTATGGATTTAGGATTAACAGCTCTCGAATTGGCTCGAGTTCAATTCGCTTTCACCGTCTCTTTTCATATCATTTTTCCCGCCATTTCCATTGGTCTTGCAAGTTTTCTTGCTGTTTTAGAATGGCGCTGGCTCAGAACCCAAAATCCGGTCTATCAAGACCTGTTTAAGTTCTGGGTTAAAATATTTGCCATTGCCTTTGGTATGGGCGTGGTGTCCGGCGTGGTCATGAGTTACCAGTTCGGAACCAACTGGAGTGAATTCTCACGTATTTCAGGCAGTGTAACCGGACCGCTACTGGCCTATGAGGTGCTAAGCGCATTCTTTCTGGAAGCAGGCTTCCTAGGCATCATGCTGTTTGGCTGGGGACGGGTCGGTCCTCGGGCACATTTCTTTGCCACGGTTATGGTAGCCCTTGGAACATGTATTTCCATGTTCTGGATTCTCTCATCCAACAGCTGGATGCAGACCCCGCAAGGTTTCAGCATTGAAAATGGCATTATTGTTCCGCAAGACTGGCTGGCTATTATATTTAATCCCTCTTTCCCATATCGCTTGGCGCATATGGCGATGGCTGCATTCTTGGTCTCAGCCTTGCTGGTTGCCAGCACAGCAGCATGGCATTTGCTTAAAGGTCGCAGGGATGAAATGGTAAAAACCTCTTTTTCCATGGCCTTATGGATGCTGCTGGCGCTTACACCTTTGCAGGTGCTGATTGGCGATTTGCATGGGATCAATACTTTGAAGCATCAGCCTGCAAAAATTGCCGCAATAGAAGGGCACTGGGAAACCAATGATAATGAAGGCATGCCGCTGTATTTATTCGGGATTCCCGATATGCAGGCAGAAGAAACCAAATATGCGATTGGCATTCCAAATGTGGGAAGCCTGATTTTAACCCATTCCATGCAGGGTAAAGTTCAGGGCCTGAAAGATTTTGCACCTGAGGACCGGCCAAATTCTACCATCGTATTCTGGAGCTTCCGGATTATGGTCGGGCTAGGCATGCTGATGCTGTTATTGGCCCTTACCGGTTTGTGGCTGAGACGAAGCGGTCGCTTTTATGAAAGTCCATGGTTTCATCGCTTTGCACTGATTATGGGACCCTCCGGCTTTATAGCCTTGCTTGCGGGCTGGATTACCACCGAAGTGGGGCGTCAGCCTTGGGTGGTTTATGGCGTGATGCGAACCAAAGATGCATTATCCCCAGTATCGGCAGAACAGGTCGGATTAACCCTGATTATCTTTGTCGTAGTGTATTGCGTGGTCTTTGGAATCGGCATTTATTACATGCTCCGAATCATGCATAAAGGTCCGGAATTTGTTCATTCAGTGCCGCATAGTGAAGAAAAAGTCATCCAGGCTTCACATCGTCCATTGGGCAGTACCGATGAAGAGCTGGATGGGCCACCGCTCGACAATCACCAGGAGAATGACAAATGATTGATTTATCTTTTATCTGGATTGTAATTATTGCCGTTGGCGTGCTGATTTATGTGGTACTAGATGGTTTTGACTTAGGCATTGGCATCTTGTTTCCTTTCTTTAAAACGCAAGAAGAACGTGATGTGATGATGAATACCGTTGCTCCGGTATGGGATGGCAATGAAACCTGGATGGTATTGGGCGGGGCAGGCTTGTTTGCGGCATTTCCCTTAGTATATTCAACGGTACTTTCTGCGCTATACCTGCCCATTATTCTGATGGTGGTCGCGCTTATTTTCCGCGGAGTGGCTTTTGAATTCCGTTTTAAATCCAGACGTAACCGGCATCTTTGGGACATGGCCTTTATTGGTGGTTCGATTTTAACCGGATTTTTCCAGGGCATGATTTTAGGTGCATATATTCAAGGCATCAAAACCACCAATGGCATATATACAGGAGGTGGTCTAGACTGGCTGACGCCGTTTTCAGTCTTTACCGGCATTAGTGTCGTGGTGCTGTATGCCACTCTGGGCTGCGGATGGCTGATCTTTAAAACCGAGACAGACTTGCAAAATAGAATGTTTCAGCTCATGCCGAAGCTGATTATTGCCTTATTCATCATTTTCGGTGCTGTCAGTATTTATACGCCTTTGGCCCATCCTGCAATTGCGGAACGCTGGTTTAACCAACCCCAACTGACTTATTTTAGTCCTGTACCCATCCTTGTATTGGTATTTACCTACCTGGCTTTGCGTGCCTGCAAGCAACGTAGAGAATTGAGACCTTTTATCTATACTTTGGCCTTGGTGTTTTTAGCGTATACAGGTTTCCTGATCAGTTTATGGCCTTATATCATTCCACGTTCAGTCACGATTTGGGATGCAGCGGCTCCACAAAGTAGTCAGTTATTTACCTTGATTGGAGCATTACTCCTAATTCCGATCATTATTATTTATACCGCTTTGTCTTACTGGGTGTTCCGCGACAAAGTACGTGTGGGTGATCAGGGCTATCATTAAGGAGCAACTATGAAACTTTCACAAACGCAGTGGTTTATTGTGTTGTGGCTAGGTGGATTTTTTGCTTTAGCATTGATTGCTGGGGCATTCCGGCTGCTTGTTCAATTGGCTTACTATATTTAATTTTTCAAACTAGCCATTCAAGTAGCCTGTTTAAAACAGGCTACTTTGGTCATGACTAAGCAACAACACAATGGAATGAGATCAATATAACTATAGTTAGCGATGATTCTTTTCTGTGTATATTCTATTTATTTTGCTTGCGATAAACGCTCGGACGCACAGGGCGGGAACTTTTCCATAAACCTTTTTTCTGCTTTTTGGCTTTTTCTTGAAGTGACATCATATAGTGCAGATGAGTTTTATCTTTAATGTATTCTTCATATACCCATGCAGCCCCACGCTTGACGATCTCTTCATTGATATTTTTACGATAACGATAGACTACACCGACACAGCGGCCATACCGATCGATATCGGTAATTTTTACCCGAACCATTTTGCCTTTAACCATGCTTTGGACCAGTCGCTGGGATTCCTTGCCATAGCTTTGACTCGATTCCGGTGCATCCACATAAGCAAAGCGTAACTTGGTTTCAGAACGTCTGATATTAAAACGGTAGCAGGTAAGGGTATCGCCATCGCTCACTGCGTTAACCCGGCACCAATATTTTTTACCTTTTTTAAAAGGACGAAATATATTCTTGATGTAAATGGTAATTTTATGCAGTAAATAATAGGAAGTACATAAGGCGAATAGCCCCAACACAATTTGCCAGGTCGTAGAGAGATGAAACAAAATTATAATCCAAATCCTAAAAATTAGCCGTATTTAGACACAGCCCGGAGATGGAACATTGTAGGTGAAAGCCGCAATTTGCATGGCTTAAAAGCTAGACAGTCAGTGTTTCATTTTGTATTGATAAAAATAGCCTAAGCATTTTTAAACCCTTAGAAATTAATCTATTTCCAAATAAATAGCCTAAGCATAATAAACCTATCTTTTAAAATAGCCTAAGTAAAAATTTTAGAAATTTCACTTCGCAAAAATTGATGGCGCGAATTTTCTTTCAAGTCTTTATGCCAATACATCCCTAAATTAATAAAGGGCAAGTCTACAGGGACTGCAAAAATATTTAATCTTGGGGAAACCTGTAAATGGTTGAGCAAATTTTTAGGAATGGTTAAAACAGATTGAGGGTTTTGCAGCAAAATCTGTAAAGCCGTTGAATAATGTTGGCAACGTAAAAAAATCTGTCGTGATCGTTGTTTGCGGTTTAAATAAATATCTTCAACTAAAACTCCGGTTCGCCGTGATGAAACACCAATATGCGGGGCAGTTAAATAAAGCTGTTCAGTCATTTCAGGTTGCTGGGTACACACGACAAATTGATCTTGTACCAGTTTCTGAAATTGAATTTTTTCGCCAAAATTCTGTTCCAGATCAATAACAAAGTCGAGTTGTTGGGTCGCAAGGTCAGTCACTATCGTTTTACGGTCTAATTTACTGCTGAAAAATTGAATCTCCAGATTCAAGCCCTGAAAGTGCTGCACCAGTTTGGGGAAAATCAATGGTTCAATTTCATCATGTACCGCAATTTTTAAAGTCTGCAGCATGCTGGGTTCAAAACGCTGTTTTTGCATTGAAATATTTTGGATGGTAAACAGCGCACTTTTAATTGCAGGATAAATCTGCTCGGAAAATGGGGTAGGCAGCATTTTACTGCCGGCACGTATAAATAAATCATCCTGCAAATGCTGTCTTAAACGCTGGAAGGCATGACTGGCGGCCGATTGACTAATACACAAAATCTGCGCGGCCTTGGAAATGCTTTTTTGTTCATACACTGCAATAAATAAAGGATACAAGTTAATGTCTATACGGTGAAAATTCCCCAGATCGATCACTGCTTTATTATGAATGGTGTTCATAGTTTAATATTTAATTAAATCATTTTATTCATAATAGTTTTCGAGTTATGTTGTTGTAAAGAGCAGATCATATATATTTTGAGGGAAGTGGCCATGTTTGAATTGTCAGCACGCGCACAGGATTTTATTGAACGGACAAAAGCCTTTATAAAAAACGAAATTGAACCGGTCGAAACCGAGTTTTGGAATGACGTCCATGAGTTAAATCAAGGTAGTGATTGGACAACATGGCAATGGCCCCCTCAACTTGAAATATTAAAAAATAAGGCCAAGGCAGCAGGGCTTTGGAATATGTTTTTGCCCTGTCCGGAATTGGGTCAAGGGCTTTCGGTTCAGGAATATGCCCATATTGCCGAACTTTCCGGTCGCAGTTTAATTGCACCCATCGTATTTAACTGTAATGCGCCTGACAGCGGCAATATGGAAGTTTTATGGCGTTATGGTTCTAAACAACAAAAACAGCAATGGTTAATGCCATTATTAGAAGGCAAAATCCGTTCGGTTTTTTGTATGACTGAACCTGCTGTAGCCTCCTCTGATGCCACCAATATGCAGGCCACGGCGGTCATCGAGGGTGATGAAATTGTTCTCAACGGTCGTAAATGGTGGTCATCAGGTCTGGGCGATCCCAATGCAAAAATCATCATTTTTATGGCACATACACCTGATGAAAGCAAAGACCGTCATCATCAACATTCCATGGTACTGGTTCCGATTGATACGGTGGGTGTAAGAATTGAACGCATGTTGCCAGTGTTCGGAGACTATGATGCGCCCCATGGTCATGGCGAAATCAGTTTTAACAATGTCCGTGTACCGGTAGCTAATTTTATTGGCGGTGCAGGTCAAGGTTTTGAAATTGCGCAAGGTCGTTTAGGACCAGGCCGTATTCATCATTGTATGCGCTGTATTGGCGCGGCGGAAAAATCACTGGAACTGATGATTGACCGTGGTATGAGCCGAACGGCTTTTGGCAAGGAAATTTTAAAGCTGGGGGGTAATCTGGAACGGGTTGCAGAAGCACGGGTAGCCATTGATCAGGCACGTTTACTTACACTTTATGCCGCTTATAAGATGGATACTTTGGGTAATATGGCAGCACTAACGGAAATTTCCGCAATTAAAGTGGTTGCCCCAAGCGTATTGGAAAAAGTCGTGGACATGGCGATCCAGATTCACGGTGGTGCCGGTGTTTCGCGCGATACGCCATTAACGGGTTTCTTCGCTCAGGCACGTTCACTTCGTTTGGCCGATGGTCCGGATGAAGTGCATAAAGGCATGATTGCCAAACTTGAACTGGCAAAACGTGGTTACAGTTCACGCCGCAAAAAAGATTAATAGATACAAGAGTATTAGAACTTTTTATAACTTGGTGCAAAGTTTTTCTTTTTATGAAAAATGAAACAGGTATAAATAAGTAAGCAATGAAGTTTTATAAAATTGATGATTTGGGAAAATAACAATGTCAGCGATTGATGTGGGTGGAAAAGTCCGTCAAGGCGAAGAACTCGATGTGGTTGCAGTAGAAAATTGGCTCAAAGCACAAAGTGTTGATGTACAAGGTCAGGTAGAAGTGACGCAATATTCAGGTGGAGCTTCCAACTGGACTTATCGTTTAAAGTACAACAATGCTGATCTCATTTTACGTCGTCCGCCTAAAGGGACCAAAGCCAAATCTGCGCATGACATGGCACGTGAATACAACGTACAAAAAAATCTGGCACCGTTCTATCCCGTATTACCGGAAATGGTGGCGCTGTGTCAGGATGAATCGGTAATTGGCTGTGATTTCTATGTCATGCAACGTGTGGAAGGCATTATTCCACGTGCCAATTTACCCAAAGAGCTCAATTTTAATGAAGCACAAGTACGTGAACTGTGTATCAATGTCATCGACAAGCTGATTGAATTGCACCAAGTCCCTTATGCAGGGACAGAACTGGAAAAATTAGGCAAAGGCGACGGATATTGTCGTCGTCAGGTGGAAGGCTGGGATAGCCGTCATGAAAAAGCTAAAACATTAAATGTGCCTTCGTTTAAATATGTGCGTAACTGGCTGAAAGATAATATTCATGCCGATTCGAAAATCTGCGTCATTCATAATGACTGGCGTTTTGATAATGTGATTTTAGATCCAAATCATCCAACTCAAGTGATTGGGGTACTGGACTGGGAAATGGCAACTTTAGGTGATCCATTAATGGATTTAGGTTCAGCTCTCGCGTATTGGGTTGAAGAAAGCGACAATCAGATTTTTAAAGCCACCCGTCGTCAGCCCACCAATTTAAAAGGCATGTTCACACGTCAGGAAGTGGTGGATTATTATTTGGAAAAAACCGGCTTGCAACCCGAAAACTGGACCTTTTATGAAGTATTCGGCATTTTCCGTCTAGCCGTAATTGCCCAGCAAATCTATTACCGTTATTACCACAAACAGACCAATAATCCAGCCTTTAAAGATTTCTGGATTGTCATTCATGCCTTGCATATTCGTGCGCTTAAATTAATTGGCCTACAAAAACTTGAAGCCAATGAACTGGCACAAAAATATATCGCGAAATTTAAGGAATTGATGCCAACATGACCACAATTTATCTGATTCGTCATGGACAAGCCTCTTTTGGGGCAGAAAGTTATGACCAGCTTTCTCCCAACGGCGAATTACAGGCGAAATTATTAGGGCAATATTTCGACCAGATTCTAAAAGAAGCGCCTTATGTGGTGTCAGGCTCGATGCAACGTCATCAACAGACTGCCAGCCTGGCTTTGGAACAATGTTTTCCCGAAGCCGAAATTCAGACCGACAATGCATGGAATGAGTTCAATCACCAGCAGGTTTTTGCCAAGTACGAGCCACGTTTTAATGAACCGCATTTGTTAAAACAGGATGTCGCCAAAGAAGATAATCCCCGTGCTTACCTGGCTAAAATTTTTGAAGGCGCGATCGAGCGCTGGACCGGTGGTGACTATCATCATGAATATGATGAGTCCTGGCCACATTTTAAAAACCGAGTTGAAACAGCATTGCAAGATCTATGTGATGAACTGGCCAAAAGCAAACCGCGTTATGCCGTAGTATTTACTTCAGGTGGTGTAATCTCTGTGGCAGCAGGGAAAATTTTAGGTTTATGCCCCAACAAAACTTTTGCACTGAATTGGGCTATTGCCAATACCAGTATGACCACATTGCGTCTGGTGGGAAATGAACCTCAATTGCTGAGTTTGAACGAACATCATTTTATTAAGGCCGAAGATTCCAGGTTACTGACCTGGATCTGATGAAAGAAAAATAGGAAAAGGAATAAATCATGGCGAAAACAATTTTAATTACCGGAGCAAGTTCCGGGATTGGTGCAGGTATGGCACGTGAATTTGCACAAAAGGGTTATAATCTTGCCATCTGCGCCCGTCGTCTGGAACGTCTGGAAATTTTAAAACAAGAGTTGGAAAGCAAATATGGTGTAAAAGTCAGTGCCAAAACCTTAGATGTCACCCATTACGATCAGGTATTTGAAGTATTCCGCGCGTTTAAAGAGGAATTTGGCACCATCGACCGTATTATCGTGAATGCCGGTGTCGGAGAAGGTCGCCGGATTGGTAAAGGCAATTTTGAAATTAACAAGGCGACCGTCGAAACCAACTTCATTTCAGCCTTGGCGCAATGTGAAGCTGCGGTAGAAATCTTTCGTGCACAAAACGCAGGTCATTTGGTGATGATTTCATCGATGAGCGCGATGCGTGGCATGCCTAAACATTTAACAGCGTATGGTGCCAGTAAAGCCGGGGTTGCCCACCTGGCTGAAGGCATTCGTGCTGAATTGATTGATACCCCGATTAAAGTCACCACCATTTTCCCGGGTTATATCCGTACAGAACTGAATGAAGGTGCGAAAAAACTGCCTTTTGAAGTAGATGAAAAAACCGGTTCACATTTACTGGTCAAAGCCATTGAAAAAGCACCGGTTAAAGCTTATGTACCGCAGTGGCCTTGGTTGCCACTCGGTGTAGCAATGAAAATCCTACCTTTGAAACTAGTCAACAAGTTGGGTTAAGATTTTAGTCATTAAATAAAAAAGGCTCAGTAATGAGCCTTTTTTAGATTTTTAATATGTTTTAATAAATTATAATTATAAAATAATATACTTAGGAGACATTTATTTATATTTAGCAGATCTGGAGAGAACGCTTAAAAGAACAATTTTGTGCTTAGAATTGATGCAATTATCTATTATTTTTAGAAATCAGAATACCGAGCATAATGATGAAGGTGCTCACTCCACCTATGACAACACTCATGAGTCCCATTTCAGCAGTCAATATCTCATTCCAAAGATTATTATTACTCCAAGATACATAAATACCCTGTTTCCACAAAAAGCTAATCGCGCATAAAATAAGAAAGCTGATTAAGGTAGAAATAATCAGCGTAACGATAAGGTTTTTCCAAATTTTGCAGCCAACTATTAATGTAATCACTGTAAGACCAACGATGGCAATTATTGCAATTAAAAAGATACTATTCCAATAGTCCATATTGATTACTCTTGATCAAGTCAATAATTAAATTATGAGAGTTTCGTGTTTAAATTATAAAAATTACTTTAATATGAATTCCGTATGAAATGTAGACAAATTATTCCAAAAATGCAGTCATTTAGATTTTATATAAACAAATTTTTATTAAATCACTGAAAGTCTGATTTTTTTAATCTAAGCAGACAATCCTTAGTTTCAAAAATAATTGCAAGAAGATATTTTTTAATCAAAGTTTTACTTCTTATATCACTGTAGCAGCTTTTTTAAAGTCCAATTAGCAAGGTAATCCTGCTCTAATGTGTTTAAATTGCTGTAACCTCAAATAAGCTATGCCACATTTTTCCAGAAAATCTCAAGAGGCAGATCTGTTGTTTTAGAATTACTTTTAAGCAGGTTTTGTAGAGTTTTAGAAGATGTAAATTAGGTCAATGCTTTTCAAACCCTAAAGTCATATATTGAACAGGTTATTGAATTGGTTTCACATATTTATGCTTTTGAAAATTTCAACCATTGCGCTTATTCCTGCACTTATTGTTCAAGGCAATGCCGTTAAAAAGAATACTCTACGTTTAGCAGAACCCATAGGAAAACGTCAGGGTAGAGTGGGAACAGGGAAAGTACTGTCTATTTTAATTTTAGGCGATTCGGCAGCGGCAGGTGTCGGCGTTGAAACTCAGGAAGATGCTTTACTTGGTGCAGTTTTACAGCAGTTAAAAGATGGCTATGAAATTCAGTATCAGCTCGAAGCGACAACCGGTCATAGCACCGGGCAAGTGATTAAAACCACAAAAAATATGTCAGCCCAGCACTTTGATGTGGTGATTACCTCGGTCGGGGTAAATGACATTACCAAGCTGACCTCACCGAAAGACTGGATTAAAAAACAGCAACAACTGTATAGGGAAATCAATCAGAAATTCACGCCTGAATTGATTATTGCTTCTGGTGTGCCGCCGATGAATATGTTTCCTGCATTACCAAATCCATTGGCCTGGTTATTTGGACAATATGCCAAAGGCATGAATAAAAATCTTGCAAAATTTGTTCAACAGCAGACCAATATGCAATGGATTGAATATGATTTGCAGCGTTTTAAAACCCTGAATCTGGAAATGGCAAAGGATGGTTTTCATCCCAGCAAGGAAATTTATACACTTTGGGGTCAACAGATAGCAGATAAAATTCGTCAAATGTTTTAAATTAAGCTAAAGACGGATAAATGGACTGTTATGAGCACTGAACTTGAAATAGAAACTCATCCATTGGAACCCTTTCTTCCTCCAAATGCCAAATTGCTGATGATGGGCAGCTTTCCGCCGCCTAAGGCGCGCTGGAAAATGGAGTTTTATTATCCAAATTACCAAAATGACATGTGGAAAATTTTTGGTTTGGCATTCTTTGGCAATAAAGAACATTTTTTAGATATCACCAATAAAAATTTCAAGGAACAGCAGATCCGTGATTTTTTAATGGAAAAAGGCATCGCAATTTTTGATACGGCGTATCAAATTGTGCGCTTAAAAGGCAATGCTTCGGATAAATTTCTGCATATTGCCCAAGCAACTGATTTAGCCAGGCTGCTAGAGCAGATTCCTGAATGTCACAGCATTATGACCACTGGAGATAAAGCCACCGATACCTTGATGCTTTCCATGCCTGAAGCTACAGAAAAACCGACAATTGGTCAGGCATCTAAAGCATATTTTGCTGAACGCGAGCTGACTTTATACCGGATGCCATCTTCATCCCGTGCTTATCCACTTGCTGTGGAAAAAAAAGCCGAAGCCTATACTCAGTTATTTAAAGAAATAGGCTTACTATAAGTAAGTTTTGATAAATCAATTTTAATAGCTAGGCATCATTTTGGGATATCTGACCCATCTATGAACATGCACAGTAAAATCCCGGACCTGATTAAAATCGGACCAAATCAATTGACTGCCTTTACTCCATTTTAAAACCTGAATTCGTTGGGAAATTTGAAGTCGCTCTTGCTGCGTCGCAGGACGCAGATTGCCAATTTCAACATACAGTCGTACACCCGGATAATCGCTAAACTGGCCCTTTAATAACGATTTCAACCAAAACAAACGGCTGCTATTAATCGCTTGAATACAGGCTTTATTATTTTGCGGTAAATTTTGTTTAAAAGATTCAGCATACGTATCAAAGAAAAAACCGCTTTGGTTTTCTCTTAAAAATAAAGTTCCAATCGGTGTAATGGTAGGCTGTAACTGTTCATCTACTGTTGCAACCGAGCAATGCATTGCTGCACGTTGCGCATCATTCACCACCTTGCAAATATGTTGCCATTCTTCTGTTTTCATTTTATTTTGCCTTTTTTGTTTTTAAATATTATTCAGTTAGTTGAATACAACAGAGGTCATTGAAGATAGATCATTTAAACATGGATGTCGCTTGATCTGCATGGGCCCGATTGACTGGTCATTCATGACTCTTTTAGGCAAATCTTTTTGCCAACATGACGCAAATCACCACAGCCACACACACGATAATCATATCTATATTGATGTTTTCACCCAAAATGATTGCGCAGAGGGTTAATCCGATAAAGGGCTGTAGCAGTTGGATCTGGCCCACTTTAGCAATTCCGCCCATAGCCAGCCCCTTATACCAGAAGAAAAAACCGATGAGCATGCTGAATATGGATACATAAGCCAAGCCTGCATAAGCAGAATAAGAAACTTCAGTGAAATTGGCTGGAAAATAGTACAGCGTTAAAACCAGCATAAGGGGAAAGGCAACAATAAGTGCCCAACAGATGACTTGCCATCCGCCTAATACTTTGGATAAATGTCCACCTTCTGCATAACCCAGACCACAAGCCAGCACGGCTGCAATCATATAAACATCGCCACTGACCAGATGATAGGACTGATCCTGAAGCAACATATAAGCAAGTACAAAGCTGCTGCCCAGCAGGGTAAATAACCAGAATCTTGCATTCGGATTTTCACCAGCCCTCAGCACTCCGAACATAGCTGTGCAAAGTGGAAGCAAAGCCACAAAAACCAGAGCACGCGAGGCAGATATATTTTGTAATGCCAACGCACTAAATAGGGGAAAACCCACCACCACGCCCACACTGACAATAATCAGGGATAGGTACTGATTGCTTTGCGGGCGCTGCTGTTTAAACCATAATAAACAGAGGAGCGCTAATACTGCTGCAATCGTGGCCCGAATTGCAGTTAAAAAGGTCGGACTAAAACCCGTTACCGCAATTCGGGTGGCAGGCATGGAACCTGCAAAAATAATTACCCCTAATAATCCGTTTATCCAGCCGATATTTGTTTTGTTCATTTGATATTGCTCATTGAATTTAGAGCAATTTAATAAGAAAAAAATAAAGTTGATATATACAGGGCAATACAATTTAACATTACTGTTATGCTAAATTGAGCAGTACAGTTTGACTGTTCGGGAATGCGTTAATGACAAAAACTAAAATTGAAATTGTAATTCAGCTCATCAAACAGAATATAAAGAACAAGACTTTGATAGCCGGCTCACGTTTGCCTTCAGTTCGACAGTACGCCCAGCAATTAAATTACTCGGTTTCAACCATTGTGGAAGCCTATGCACGGTTGCTAGCAGAAGGGATGATTGAATCCCGGGCAGGGGCAGGTTATTACATTCTTGGCAAGCCGGTCCAACACATGAATATTGAACAAAACATTCAATATGACAGGGAAATTGATCCACTGTGGATTTCCAGACAGTCTTTAGAAGCTAAAAATGCCATGCTCAAGCCGGGCTGTGGCTGGTTGCCCGCAGAATGGATGCCTGAACAGACGTTGCGCAAAGCCTTAAAAATAGTGGCAAAATCACAAGAATCACCTTTAATTGATTATGCGCCTCCGCATGGACATTTGGCTTTAAGACAATATTTGGCCCGTAAAAAGGAAAATGATGATTTAAAAATTCATCCCAATCAGATTTTGCTGACTGATTCAGCCACTCAATCGATTGATTTAATTTTCAGATTATTATTGCAGCCGGGTGATATTGTTTTGCTGGATGACCCATGTTATTTCAATTTTCAGGCACTCATTAAAGCGCATCATTTACGTGCAGTCGCGATACCTTTTACTGAACATGGACCGGATCTTGAACATTTTGCACAGGCTCTACAGTTAAAACCAAAAATATATTTGACTAATTCAGGAATTCATAATCCTACAGGAGCAACGCTTTCATTAGCGACGGCTTATCAAATTGCCAGAATGGCTGAACAGGCCAATATGATAATTATTGAAGATGAAATCTTTGCTGATTTTGAATATTTACCGGCTCCCCGATATGCGGCACTCGCTGGGCTTTCCCATGTGATTCAGATTGGCAGTTTTACCAAAACGCTTTCAGCAGCAGTACGTTGCGGATATATTCTGAGCGATATAGATAAAATTGAGAAATTGATTGATTTAAAGATCGCCATACATTTCAGTAATAGTAATCTGAACGCGGAAATTATTTATCAGTCGCTGATGGATAGCAGTTATCCCAAACATTTGGATTGGTTAAAAAAACAATTGATAAAAGCCACTAATGAAACCATTCAAAAGCTTGCTCATTTGGATATTCATCCTTGGATTGTCCCTAAAGCAGGCATATTTTTATGGTGCAGATTACCCTCACATATTGAGGCTTCAAAACTTTCCAAGATATGTCTGCAACAAGGCATTATATTGGCGCCGGGAAATTCATTCAGTCCGTCTGAACAAGCCGGGCAATTCATGCGTTTTAATGTGGCTCAATGTATTGATAAAAAAGTCTTTGATGTACTGGAAAATGCTATCAGAACCTATTCCAGTGTGGTCATTTAAGCTGAGTCAGCACTAACTCAAGTTTTATCCATCATATTCTACGTAGTCCCACAAATTTAAACGAGCTTTAATTTCTTTACGGATATTCGGCAACATTGGCAACAAGGTTCCATCAATCCAAAGGCTTAAAGCTTGTGCAGAAATGACCTGTTGATTGGCATCAATCAGTTTTGCACCCTTAACCATCACCAGTGTTTCTTCACTCGCTTCGGTTTCAACGCCTTTAAACAGTACTTGCAGTTCAAATCCGGTATCCTGAATCAGCCATTCCAGTTCCAGCTGCACATTCTGATTGGATTTTAAAACGGCCTGACCTTCGATCAAGTCAGAATCGGTCTGGCAATCATGCTCAACACGAACTTTAGATAAAAACCAGTCTTGAGTACCTAAATCCTCAAGGGTTTTATAGGGCGTTAAAATATCACTTAAATTAAATTGACGACTTAAATCAAAAAATTGCATTACAAAAGATCACGATGGGGAGAGCGGAGTTAAATACTCGAAAAAGAGAATGTTAAAGCAAATCAGGAAATGAGTAAAATCATTGTGTTGATTGATCTAAAATATGTATAAATCAGATTCAATCTCTTATAAGTCCTCACAGCAATATCACTTAAACGACCAAGCCTCATTACTTTAAATCATCTAAAAGATGCACAGCAGTGGGTCAATCACGTGAATATATCAAACTGCAAAAGTAAATTATTGGAAGCAGGTGTCAGCTATTTATTATGTGATCATTTACTGGCAGCAAGCAGGATTTCAGTGGAGCTTTCACTGGAAAAAGCTTTGCATATCTCAATGTCATTAATATGTCATTACATCATCCATTCAACTGGGAAATATGACGCCACATGCATGGCATAACGTTGAAATCGAGTCGATTCAGGATCTTCTGAATATTCTGTGTAGGTTCCGTCTTTATGATGCTCTAACCAAATGACTTCATCCTGTGGATTCAGTTTGAGTTCATAGGCAATTTGCGGTAAATATTTATCTAAAGCGTTCGAAATTTGTTCTTGTAACACATCAGATTCAATTACCAGTCCGACTTCGCTATTTAAATTGGCGGAGCGAGGGTCAAAATTGGCAGAACCAATAAATGCCATGCCATCTATATCAAAAAACTTGGCATGCAAACTGGAGGCATTTTTGCCTTTAGCTGGAATAACGTTCCCCGTCATCACCTCATACCAGGTGCGTTTATTACGCTCTATATAGGGTTTAAATTCATAGAGTTTTATCCCATTTTTTAGTAAATCATAGCGATATTGCCTATAAAAGGCATGCACCACAGGAACGTCATTGGCAAGGAATGAATTGGTGAGTATTCGGACATTTACGCCTCTTTTAACTAAACCGGTTAAATAATCCATACCTTTCTGTGTAGGTACAAAATAGGCAGATACCAGCTCCAAATGCTGTTTCGGTTCTCCCGTAATCTGGAAGATCTGACGGTAAATCATTTGATCATGAGATGATTGACCTCGAATTTTATTCGGAGAGTCGGCAACAAAATGTGCTTTTGCCCAATTAATCGGACGATCTTTTAGATGTTCATTGATCTGTTTTTCAGCCAGTTCGATCCGCTTTTTGAGTTGATCTTTTTGTAAGGCAGTCAATTCATAATATTTACGTAATTTGGCAAGCTGTTCTGGACGACTTTTACCCAGTAACAATGGGACTGGATAACTTAAATCATCATACCAAAAGTCATGAAAAACCTTGTTGGCATGCTTCACGGCAGTGCCATAAAATAAAATATCCATATCGGTAAACTGAAAATTTTCACTGGCTTCAAAGTATTCACGACTGATATTGCGGCCACCGGTCACGGCTATAGCACCATCGGCAATAATCAGTTTATTGTGCATACGGTGATTGATCTGCTTGAAACGAAAAATATAATCAAACACGCGCAATTTTCTGGCTCTATAGGTGTAGGGATTAAAGATTTTAATTTCAAAATTGGGGTGCTGTGCCAGTTGTTTTAAGGTTGCATCGAGTTGGGAACCGTTCTGGTCGTCAATCAATAAACGGATTTTTACCCCACGATCCGCGGCTTTGAGCAATTCAGCCAGCATCAGGTGACCAATCGAGTCATCTTCCCAGATGTAGTACTGTAAATCGATATTATATTGTGCTTTATTAATCAGATGCAGCCTTGAGGCAATACTGATAAAAGCATCATCTAAAGCAAGATAGGCAGTTAAGCCTTGGATAATTTGTGCATCAACATTAGAACCATTTAACCAGTGCTCGGCATGAACCTGAATCGGAGACTGCTTTTTGGATTCATTCATCGGTAAGCTGCACCCCGTTAGTGTAAAAATTGCAAAAGCAAACATCATAGTACGCATGAATGATTTAATCAGCATAATTATTATGAAGTCATAAAGTTATAAGTACATATTATCATCATGTTATAGGTTGAATCGGACAATAAAAAGAGGTTACTGTAGCTCATCTGTTAAAGAACCAAAAAAGGATGAATCATTCATGAAATCACGTGCTGCCGTCGCATTTGGTCCAGGTCAACCGCTCGAAATTGTTGAAATTGATGTTGCACCGCCCAAAGCAGGTGAGGTTTTGGTGAAAATTAGCCATACGGGCGTCTGTCATACTGATGCTTTTACTTTATCGGGTGATGATCCTGAAGGTGTGTTTCCTGCAGTATTGGGCCATGAAGGTGCAGGGGTTGTGGTTGAAGTCGGTGAAGGCGTGACCAGTGTTAAACCGGGTGATCACGTTATTCCACTGTATACCGCAGAATGTGGCGAATGTTTATTCTGTAAATCGGGCAAAACCAACCTGTGTGTGGCTGTTCGCGCAACCCAAGGCAAAGGCTTGATGCCGGATGGAACCACCCGTTTTTCTTATAATGGTCAGCCGATTTACCACTATATGGGTTGTTCAACATTCAGTGAATATACCGTGGTCGCTGAAGTGTCTTTGGCAAAAATTAACCCTGAAGCGAATCATGAGCATGTGTGTTTGCTCGGTTGTGGCGTAACCACAGGTCTGGGTGCGGTGAAAAATACCGCTAAAGTTCAGGAAGGCGATACCGTAGCCGTATTTGGACTGGGTGGTATTGGTCTGGCTGTGGTGCAAGGTGCCAAGAAAGCCAAAGCCAGCCGTATTATTGCGATTGATACCAATCCTGAAAAATTCAAACTGGCTGAACAGTTTGGTGCGACAGAATTTTTAAATCCGAAAGATTATGACAAACCGATTCAGGAAGTGATTGTTGAAAAAACCGGCTGGGGCGTGGATCATTCTTTTGAATGTATTGGCAATACCAATGTGATGCGTTCTGCACTGGAATGTGCTCATCGTGGCTGGGGACAATCGATCATTATTGGGGTCGCGGGTGCAGGTCAGGAAATTTCAACCCGTCCATTCCAGCTGGTTACCGGCCGTACCTGGAAAGGCACTGCTTTTGGTGGCGTGAAAGGTCGTTCACAACTGCCGGGGATGGTAGAAGAAGCCATGAAAGGTGATATTCAACTTGAACCTTTTGTAACGCATACCATGGGACTAGACAAAATCAATGAAGCCTTTGATTTAATGCATGAAGGTAAATCGATTCGTTCAGTGGTGCATTTTGAAGATTAATTGTCTTCAAAATAAAAAAACGGGCTAATGGCCCGTTTTTTTATTTCAGTTGCATTTAGCCTGTAGCCTTAATCACTTCAGCTATAGCTTCTGCCACATAATCAATATTGTTTAAATTCAGACCCGCAGCGCACATACGGCCACTACGCACCAGGTAAATACCATATTGATCTTTTAGGATATCGACCTGTTCAGCAGTCAGGCCAGTATAGCTAAACATGCCTTGCTGTTTTACCAAATAGCTAAAGTCACGCTCTGGTAAGGCTAGGCTGAGTTTATCTTTTAAAATGTGACGCATTTTAATAATCCGTTCCCGCATTTCTTGCAGTTCAGCTTGCCACTGTGCAGTCAGATCAGCATCATTCAGTACATTCTCCACTAGCAAGGCACCGGTCGTAGGTGGGCTTGAGTAAATACGGCGTACTGTTGCTTTTAATTGTCCTAACACTTTTTGTGCAGTGCTCGGATCATCACAGACAAAAGTTAAGCCACCAACACGTTCACCATATAGCGAGAAAATTTTAGAGAATGAATTGCTAATAATAAAATTCATGCCTGCTTGGTCTAGAGCACGAATGGCATAAGCATCTTCCTCTAGTCCTTGACCAAAACCTTGATAAGCAATATCCAGAAAGG
Source organism: Acinetobacter sp. UBA5934 (assembly GCF_002430855.1). Taxonomy (NCBI): domain Bacteria; kingdom Pseudomonadati; phylum Pseudomonadota; class Gammaproteobacteria; order Moraxellales; family Moraxellaceae; genus Acinetobacter; species Acinetobacter sp. UBA5934. The sequence goes on from NZ_DJDC01000023.1 coordinate 19,034, forward strand.
GAATCAGATCCTGTTTTTTCAGGATTTCAATGACCTGATCCCATTCAGCAGGAACTAAGTCTGCACCCGTCGGGTTATGGCAACACGGATGTAACAACACAATGCTTTTTGCCGGTAGCTCGCTCAATTTTTCCAGCATCGCTGGTACATTGACGCCATTGGTGGCTGCATCAAAATAAGGATAGAAGTGCGAGTGAATGCCGGCACCATTAAAAATGGCAATGTGGTTTTCCCAAGTCGGCTGGCTGACCCAGACATCAGATTCAGGAAAATATTTTTTCAAGAAATCAGCACCGACTTTCAGTGCGCCAGAACCGCCTAAAGTCTGGATGGTGACCGCACGCCCATCACGGCGTGCTGGACTGTTTTCTCCCAATACCAGAGCTTGAGTGGCTTGGTTATAAGACTTTAAACCATCCATTGGTAAATACAGCTTGACCTGTTCATTGCTTGCTTCAATATTTTTATACGCTACTTTAACCGCTTTAAGTTGAGGCACAATATTGTCCTCATTGTAATAAAGCCCAATACTTAAATTCACTTTTTGCGCGCGTTCATCTTTAGCAAACTCTTCCATCAAAGAAAGAATCGGATCACCTGCATAAGTATCAACATGTTGGAACATGAATATATCCTTTGTTATAGGAAGTAAAACAAATCAAGCCTTCGGTATAGAACGCATTTTATCTTTTAAAGCTAACTCGTGGTCCGGTATTTTTTTATTTTTAAAGAAATAGGCAATCAGCAGTACTGAAATCCAGACCGGAATCATCAGGACCGCAATACGCATATCGGGAGTCTGACTCATAATCAGCAAAATACCGCACATAAAAATAATGCAGACATAATTGGTAAAAGGGTAGGCAATGCTCGGAAACTGGGTTGAAGCATTCATGGCTAGCATGTGTTTTTTGAATTTTAAATGCGTATATGAAATAACCACCCAGTTAATTACAATTGCGGCAACCACCAGCATCATCAGCAAGTTAAAGGCTTTTTCTGGAAACAGGTAATTGATGAGCACACAGATTAAAGTAAAAAATGCAGAGACCATGACGGCATTGAATGGAATGCCACGACGATTAATTTTACACAAAAATTTAGGTGCATTGCCTTGTTGTGCCAAGCCCAACAACATACGGCTGGTACAATAATTGGTACTGTTATAGACAGAAACAGCCGCAGTCAGCACTACAAAATTTAAAATCGTCGCGACCGTTTGACTACCCAAAGAATCAAAAATAAGGACAAAAGGGCTGCCGCCTTGTGCCATTTGATTCCAAGGATACAGTGACAAGATAATCACCAGACTCAAGATATAAAATAAGAGCACCCGATAAACAATTTGGTTAACAGCTTTGGGTAAGGTTTTTTGCGGATTATCGGTTTCCGCAGCCGCAATTCCGACCAGTTCAATCCCACCAAATGCAAACATGATCATCGCCATGGCCATAACCAATCCCATGACACCATTCGGGAAAAATCCACCTAATTCCCATAGGTTTTGCATACTGGACTGTGTACCACCACTGCCACTTGCAAGTAAATAACTGCCAAAGGCAATCATGGCGATGATGGCCAAGACTTTAATAATGGCTAACCAGAATTCCATTTCACCAAATAGTTTGACGTGTAAAAGGTTAATCACATTAATAAAAATAAAGAAGCCTAGGGCTGAAACCCAGGTTGGAATTTCAGGCCACCAATAATGAATGTAAAGGCCAATTGCACTCAGTTCGGCCATGCAGACCAAAATATTCAATACCCAGTAATTCCATCCCGACATAAAGCCGGCAAATTTACCCCAGTATTTATAAGCAAAATGACTAAACGAGCCGCTCACCGGTTCTTCTACAATCATTTCACCCAATTGCCGCATCATTAAAAAAGCAATCAGCCCGGCTATGGCATAACCTAAAATGACTGATGGACCCGCAAGCTTAATAGTTTGTGCAATACCGAGAAATAGTCCGGTGCCAATAGAGCCACCCAGTGCAATCAGCTGGATATGACGATTACTTAAACCTTTTTTCAGGTTTCCTTGTTCAATTTGCTGCATTTTCTATCTTCATCCATGCTGAGATAGTGCTCTATTTTGATGAATGCAATTCTATTTCATTCTTGTTTTATTCAATCATCAGAGCAGTATCAGAAATATGATTAAAATCATTTCATTGAGATATAAATTTTTCATGCACACAGCAGGTGTGTGCATGAAAAATTATTACAACGTTAATGAAAAGATTGAGCTGAAATTAAGCTTTTGAAATATCCAGGACGCCGCGTTTAATCTGGTCGCGTTCAATAGATTCAAACAAGGCCTTGAAGTTGCCTTCACCGAAACCGTCATCGTCTTTGCGTTGAATAAATTCGAAAAATACCGGACCCAGCATATTTTCAGAGAAAATTTGCAATAACAAACGCTTGTCTTCATTTTGGGTATTGCCATCCAGCAGAATGCCACGCTTTTGCAATTCATCAGTCGGTTCACCATGATTTGGCAAACGCTCTTGCAGCATTTCGTAATAAGTATTTGGTGGCGGTGTCATAAATTTGGCGCCCAAGGCTTTTAATTTATCCCAGGTGCCAATCAGGTCATCGGTAATAAAAGCAATATGCTGAATGCCTTCACCATTAAAATCACTTAAAAATTCAGCAATTTGGCCATTACCTTTGTCGGAATCCTCATTCAATGGAATACGGATTTTTCCATCAGGCGCGGTGAGGGCTTTAGAGGTTAAACCGGTATATTCACCTTTAATATCGAAATAGCGAATTTCCTGAAAATTAAAGATTCTTTCATAAAAATCTGACCAATATTGCATACGGCCTTTATAAACATTATGAGTTAAATGGTCGATTTCTTTTAACCCCGTTCCTACCGGATGAGAATTAACGTCATTAAAGAAGATGAAGTCGCTTTGATAAATATCTCGATCGACCAGGAAAATAGGTGAGCCACCAATCCCTTTAATTGCCGGAATATTCAGTTCCATTGGGCCGATTTTTGAATAAATCGGCTCTGCACCTAATTCAATGGCTTTATTAAAGGCTTTGGCTGCATCTTTGGTTCTAAAGCCCATTGCACATGCAGAAGGGCCATGTTCTTTAAAGAAAAATGCGGCATAAGATTCTGGTTGATAATTGAGAATGATATTAATATTGCCTTGACGCCATAAATACACATTTTTAGATTTATGCTTGGCAACTTTGCTAAAACCGATCGTTTGAAAAATTTCATCTAGATCGCCATCTTTAGATACGAATTCAATAAACTCAAATCCACAAAGTTCTAAAGGGTTTGCTAGCTTATTCATACAACGTCCTCATTTTCTTAAAGCAATCCTATTGCCTGTTTTTTAAAATATTCACTTTTAAACAAACGAGAAAAATCATATCAATCAGTTCAATTTTTATGACAAATCCGTTTGTCTCATCCTTTATTTATCGTTACAGTCCTTCGTTTCAGAGCAAACCTTATACGATAAATTTGATTTATTTTCACATCATACGGTGGTCCATTAATTATTCAATACATAAACTAATTACGAATTACGTAATTTTCAGACTAAATCAATCCATCATATAACATAAAGTAAGGATATATATAAAATATTGTTTTGAGTTTTTTGATGCATTTACTCAGCCAATAATTGTTTATTTTTGTAAATATAATTTTTTTTAAAAGTTTAAAATTGATTTATCTGTTTGTTATTTATATAAATTAAATTTCTATAGGAGTAGTGGAGAAATTGAAAAATGATCGAATAAAAAATAATTTAGCGAAATGATGCAGGGATAACTCGAAATAAATGAGAAGAGGGTTTAACAAGTTTTTTTAAAACAGATCCCACTTCAGCCATGAAGGCGGGTTTTTAAACAATATATAAGCAAAAGTTTAATGATTGATGTATTTTTATTTTAAATAAAACTATTGTCAAACCCAGCAATACAGCGTATTTTAATTTCAAGACGCATACTTTTTTGAAGAAATAAAGATGTTAAAGCAACCTGTACTCTCAAACGCAACTTATTATTTTTGGCAATTTAGATAATTGCCTGAATGCGTTCGGGCAAGAAAAGGTTGCCCACCAAGTTTATAACCTGATCGGCAACCCTGATCAGGTTTTTTTATATCTTATTTTTTTATACATTTTTGGAGTTATCTCATGAAAACATTTAAATATTCATACTTTAGCAATTTTTATTGGTTTTACTTTAATCAAATGATGACGCAATCCATTAGACCCATAACACTCAAATAAAAGATTGGACTGATTGAAGTCCCCAGGAAAGACCAATGAATGCTTTAAATACTGCTTTACAACAAACTCAAACAACTGCAAAAGAAACCCTTTTAACTTTGCCGCATCAATTGAAGGCGCAATTGCCTTTATCAAATAAGCTGGCGCAGCAAATTACTGAGCAGCGTCAAATCATTCAAAACATTTTAGATGGCAAAGACCATCGTTTGATGATTATCACAGGCCCATGCTCAATTCACGATCCCGTTGCTGCACTTGAATATGCTGAAAAATTACAACAATTACAAAGCCAAGTAGCAGATCAGATTTTCCTGGTTATGCGTGCCTATATTGAAAAACCACGTACCACTGTTGGCTGGAAAGGTTTCCTGTATGACCCAAATTTAGATGGTTCATCGGATATGCAGTTGGGGCTAGAAAAATCACGTGAGTTATATCTTCAAATTATTGAAATGGGCTTACCAATTGCTGCGGAAATTTTAAGTCCAATGGCAACCGCATATTTCGACGATTTACTGGCTTGGGGAGCGATTGGCGCACGGACCAGTGAATCTCAAATTCACCGTGAAATTTCCAGCCATATGCCATATAGCATCGGTTTCAAAAATGGCACGGATGGCTCCATTCAAATTGCACTGGATGCCATCCATTCTGCATCGCATCCCCATCAATTCTTAGGCATGAGTCAATCTGGCTTGCCTTGTATTTTACAATCAAACGGTAATCCAAAAGCCCATCTGATTTTACGCGGTGCAAATTCAGGCCCTAATTATCAGTTGGCTGAAATTGAAAAGATCAAAGAAAAATGCAAAGGTGAATTACCGGCTTTGGTGATTGACTGCAGTCATGGCAATAGCCACAAAAATCCGCTTTTACAGCCAGAAGTACTGCGTACCATTGTCGCTGAGCGTTCGCAAAGCCATGTTCGTGGGATAATGCTGGAAAGTCATCTGGTTGATGGTCAGCAAAAGATTTCCTGTGATATGACTTATGGCCAGTCGGTGACAGATGGATGTCTGGGCTGGACAAAAACAGAACAACTGTTGTTAAATATAACTGATTCACTGCGACTGCAAAGTTTAAAGCGTAGTGCTTAAGTTTAAGGTTAGGTCTTTCCTCAATCCATTGGGGAAAGACGGTATCAGGTCAAACTGATAAGCAGAATCTATACGGATGTTTAATGCAGTGCATTAAGTATTTTGAAATGCAGGATAATGATTATTAAAATAATTTTAAAAATTTAATAAAATAATAACTGATTTAAAAAATAAACAATAACAATAATTTATTAGAGGTCAAACCCGAACCGTTTTATGTGGCTGGCGGGGTGATGATCTCAGGAATCCCGATATGTATAGCCCTGAATTGCTCGATGAAGCACGTAGATTGATGCACCACATGTTGACCAAAGTGGTTGAATATGGTGGTTCAGATCTTTTTATTACAGCAGACTTTCCACCGAGTATCAAACAGCAGGGTTTGATGAAGCCTTTTGGTCAGCAAAAACTGACGGCGGATAAAACTCGTTTATTTGCCTATGCCTTGATGAATACCAGGCAGATCCAGGAATTTGAATCGGTCATGGAATGTAATTTCGGTATGAGTGTGCCGGGTATTTCACGTTTCCGGGTTAATGTGTTTCAGCAACAGCACAATGTAGGCATGGTGATCCGAACAATTACTACCGATATACCAAGCTTTCAGCAATTAGGATTACCAAACTCGCTGCAACAGGTGATTATGGAAAAACGAGGACTGGTTCTGATTGTTGGCGCGACGGGTGTCGGAAAATCTACTACGCTGGCGGCCATGGTTGATTACCGTAATACTCACACTGAGGGGCATATTATTACCATCGAAGATCCTGTGGAATATGTTTACCAGCATAAAAAGTCGATGATTACACAGCGAGAGATTGGGGTTGATTGTATCTCCTGGCATAACGCACTCGTTAACACGATGCGTCAGGCTCCAGATGTCATCGTCATTGGTGAAATTCGGGATACAGATAGCATGGAGCAAGCGATTGCCTTTGCCGAATCAGGACACCTGTGTCTTGCCACGCTGCATTCCAATAATGCAGACCAAGCCCTAGATCGCATTATCAACTTTTTCCCCGAAGAACGCCGTAACCAGCTGCTGATGGATTTATCTGCCAATATGAAAGCTGTGATTTCCCAGCGCCTGATCCGAACAGAGGATGGCAAAGGTCGTCGTGCTGCGGTTGAAATATTGCAAAATACCCCTTTGGTGTCTGACCTGATCCGTAAAGGTGAATTTTATGAGTTAAAAACCATTATGGCGCGCTCGCGTGAACTGGGGATGCAAACCTTTGATCAGGCACTTTTTGATTTATACAATCAAGGCGTTATTTCTCATGAAGAAGCTTTGCGTAATGCAGATTCAAGTAATGAACTTCGCCTGCAGATCAAGTTAAAGAGTAGTCGCATCAATCCGGTTTTACAGGCAGAACGCGGGCAAATATCCATACTCGAGCAATCCAGTTCTCATAAAATTTCTACTCATTAATGCATGACTCTTTAAGCAAATTGAAAGTCAGCTGAAAAATAGTGGGTGATGAATACGCGAGGGGCTGAAAGTAAAAATAGCTTTTGGCCACTTATTTAAATTTTTTATTTGTGATGTTGAATGAAAAGGAGTGAAGAATAATATCTCCTTAACCCTCATTTCCTAATTACTGAATATTACTTCCTATACAAATATTTTTTTTGACTGCCAAAGCTTAAAAAATTAATCATTTCCTGTTATTTTTATTTTTTTTGAAATAAGTCACATAATTGTCTAAAAATATTTTCTTTATGGATCAAATTTATTTGAGGCTTTAAAAAAAACGCTGCACAATAAAATCAAAATATATAGGCATAGCCTGCTATTAAAATTCATGCATTTTCGCATGATCGGGGAAAATATGTATAGTACGGAATTACTGGAAGAAGCACGTAAAATAATGTTCCATATGCTGACCAAGGTAGTGGAATACGGCGGCTCGGATCTCTTCATTTCAGCAGATTTTCCACCCAGCATTAAACATCAGGGTTTGATGAAACCCATTGGTCAACAGGCATTGACTGCAGACAAGACCAAACTGTTTGCTTATAGTCTAATGAATGAGAAACAGCGGCTTGAGTTTGAAAGCGAGCTGGAATGTAATTTTGCCATTAGCGTGCCCAATGTTTCGCGTTTCCGTATTAATGTTTTTCAGCAGCAGTTACAGGTCGGGATGGTGATTAGAACCATTACCGCGGAAATTCCAAATTTTACCCAGCTCCAACTTCCTGAATCCTTAAAACATGTGATGATGGCAAAACGTGGTCTGGTACTTGTAGTCGGTGCAACCGGCTCGGGTAAGTCGACTTCTTTAGCTGCCATGATTGATCACCGTAATGAAAATTCTGCCGGACATATCATTACTGTTGAAGATCCGGTGGAATATGTGCATAAGCATAAGAAATCGATGATTACCCACCGTGAAGTCGGCGTCGATAGCCATTCATGGCACAATGCCTTGAAAAATACCTTGCGTCAGGCACCCGATGTGATTTTGATTGGTGAGATCCGCGATACCGAAACCATGGAACATGCCATTGCCTTTGCCGAAACCGGACATTTATGTTTAGGTACGTTACATGCCAACAATGCCAATCAGGCGCTAGATCGTATTATTAACTTTTTCCCGGAAGAACGTCGTAATCAGTTATTGATGGACTTATCTTCAAACATGAAAGCCATTATTTCCCAGCGTCTAGTTCGAACTCAGGATGGACGCGGACGTCGTGCAGCGATTGAAATTCTGCTGAATACGCCATTAATTGGCGATCTTATTCTGAAAGGCCATTTCCATGAACTCAAAGAAATTATGAAAAAATCCCGTGAACTGGGGATGCAAACTTTCGATCAGGCTTTATATGATTTATATAATGAAGGTGCGATCAGTTATGAAGAAGCCTTGCGGAATGCTGATTCCATGAATGAATTGCGCTTGCAGATTAAACTGAAAAGTAACCGACAGGATGAAACGGTTCCAGGTTCAGCTACATCATTCAGTATGGTGCAAGATAAAGCTCCGGAAGACGATCAAACTCAGTATGACCAAGAAGCCTCTTAATTTAAATATATCTTTTTATAAAAA
>NZ_DJDC01000023.1:27523-28013 GCF_002430855.1 Acinetobacter sp. UBA5934
AAATATATCTTTTTATAAAAAATAGGCATTCATTCCTACCAGATAATGCCTATTTTATTGATTCAATTATTTAGAATTATACAGACTTCGGTTGATCGATGAACAACTTATAAAATACCAAACTAAGTGCCGTGATCGCTGCACACATGAGATAGGTAAAATGATAACCTTGATTAGCGATCACCATTCCTAACGAGATCGAACCAATTGCGATACCAATATCGTAAAAGGTAAAAAAGGTTGAAGTTGCATGTCCAATTCGGTCTTTTGGCGAGCGCTGAATGGAAATAGTTTGTAAACAGGGTTGAGCTGAACCAAAGCCCATACCGACAAATACCGCAGCCAGCATCAATCCGGTCACTGTATTGACTTGGCTTAATACCATCAGTCCAATTGAAAATAATGCAATAGAAGGATAAACCACATAATTTGCGCCTTTGCGATCATAAATTTTCCCGGTGATGGGTCTTAAACTCATCATGGAAATGGC
>NZ_DJDC01000023.1:28152-29369 GCF_002430855.1 Acinetobacter sp. UBA5934
TAAACTCATCATGGAAATGGCAAAAACCACAAAGAATAAGCTGGCATAAGCCAGTAAATTTTTTGACTCTGCAAAGGTGGAAATAAACGACATAATGCTGGCATAAGAAAAAGAGATGATCATGGCCATAATCGAAACGGGCAAAGCTTTCTTTTCAACAAAGTCATGAATGGATAATTTACGCTTAACAGGTTTGGCCTGCATTTTTGGTATTGCTTGAATTGGAATCAGGAAGCAAAAGATAAAGCCCAGACAAATAAGGGCAGCCAGAATCGCAGTAACGGTCGGATAAGAAAGTTGTTGAATAAGCGTCAAACCGATTAAAGGCCCCAACACAATCCCTAAATTAATAGACATGACAAAATAGCCCATACCTTCACCTTTACGCTGTGCAGGAATAAAGTCATTGGCAATAGGAACCGCTACCGTGGTTAAAATACTGAACCAAATCCCATGCAACAGCCGAATGGCCAAAAGTAGGTTCAGACTATCTGCAAAAATATAGGCAAATGAAAAAAGACAGAATAAAGTCTCTGAAATATAAAGGGCTTTTTTGCGTCCGATTTTTTCAATAATTAAACCACTAAAGGGGCGAACAGCAATCGAGGATGCCATAAATAGCGTCATGGCCAGACCTGCCTGAGCTAAAGTTCCATGCAGGTTTTTTAAAATATAAATCGGTAGGATAGTGGTTTGGGCAAAATAAAAGATAAATAAAAACAAGTTATTGGCCAGACACAGAATAAAGGATTTATTCCATAACTGTTGTGTATTTACTGGAGTCATGATTTACCTAAATTTATAAGAAAAAGACGACTAAAGAGGCTTATCGAGCTCATTATTTTTTTAGTTATAAATTATTTTTTGTAATTGAAGATAAGTCAGCTTATCGTTGGCTGGGGTTAATTCTAGAAGAATATTCCCAAAAAGTACAGCAGTGTAAGAATATAATAGAATAGTTTAATAAATAAGAGTGTTTTTATTGGGTCTTAATATCATATTGTGAATTTATAATGATTTTTTTAATTAAAATTATCCGAAATAAAAAAATCAGCCCCTAAAGACTGATTTTTTTATTTAAAACAGGATTATAAACCTGCTTCATATTCACTGCTTGAAAGTAATTTTTCGACATCCGCCATATTGTTAGGCTTGATTTTATAAATCCAGCCCTTGCCATACGGGTCATCATTGACAAAATCAGGATCATCTTCAAG
>NZ_DJDC01000023.1:29530-29902 GCF_002430855.1 Acinetobacter sp. UBA5934
AAAATCAGGATCATCTTCAAGTGCTGAATTCACTTCAACCACTTCACCTGAAACAGGTGCATGGATGTCTGAAGCAGTTTTAACCGACTCAACTACACCAGCCTGTTCACCAGCAGTGATTTGTTGACCCACTTCTGGTGCTTCAACATAGACCAGATCACCCAAAGCATCCTGTGCATGGTCAGAAATACCGGTAATAACCAGATCACCTTCAACTTTGACCCATTCGTGCGTAGTGGCGTACTTTAACTCTGAAGGGTGATTCATGGATGACTCCTTTAAAATATTCAAATCATTTTTGCCATGTTTTATACATGTTTTTTGATAAAAACAAAAGTTTATAGATAAGGATCTTTACGCCAATTGCTTGGA
>NZ_DJDC01000019.1:0-7004 GCF_002430855.1 Acinetobacter sp. UBA5934
GTGATGATGAAGCAATGCACTTCGATGCAGACTTTATTGAAGCGCTTGAATACGGCCTTCCTCCTACAGCAGGTGAGGGTATCGGTATTGACCGTTTAGTGATGATCTTTGCCAATGCACCAAGTATCCGTGATGTAATTTTGTTCCCGCATATGCGTCATAAACATGCATAAGTGCTGAATATAAAAAAACCCGCCTCGTGCGGGTTTTTTATGGCTTGAAACCTATGCTTAATTAAAATTCAGGCAAAAAAATACGCAATGATTGGGGTGATCACTGCGTAGAACAACGAATCTGTTTGCACAGTTCGGTTAAGGAGAATGTTAGAACTATGAATAGCCCTAAGCATTGGAAAAATCATAAAATGAATGCAGAGTCATTTCATGAGGCTTTCAGTAAAGTTGTGTTAATTCAGGTTAATAACTATAGGTAAGTGTGACATATTGCCTATTTTTTAGCGGGTTATAAAAAAAAGCCCCTCTCTAAAAGAAGGGCTGTTTATTGATAAGGATTTAGAAATGGAATACACCCAAACCTGATTTAATTTCATCGAGGGTTTGCTGGGTAATATCACGGCATTTATCGGTACCGGTTTTCAGAATATCCATGATGTAGTCTGGATCTTTCTGTAATTCCATACGACGTTCACGAATAGGGCCAATCATTTCCTTTAAAATGCCTTCAAGACGTTTTTTCACCGTACCATCGCCTAAACCGCCACGACGATAATGGGCTTTTAATTCTTCCAGCTCTTCTTTATTGGTATCGAAAGCATCTAAATAGGTAAATACCACGTTGCCTTCAACCTGGCCCGGATCTTCAATACGCAAGTGATTTGGATCGGTATACATCGCATTCACGGCTTTCTTGATGTCTTTATCCGAAGCGTCCAGCACAATGGTGTTGCCCAAAGATTTCGACATTTTGGCTTTACCATCAAAACCAGGCAAACGGCCAACATTAGACAGGAGCGCTTTGCATTCTGGAAGCAGCTCACGACCGATCTGACGGTTTAAACGACGCACGATTTCGTTGGTCTGTTCGATCATTGGAATCTGGTCTTCACCTACCGGCACAACCGTTGCTTTAAAAGCGGTAATGTCAGCCGCTTGTGCCACCGGGTAGCACAGGAAACCTGCCGGAATGTCACGTTCAAAGCCACGCATCTGGATTTCAGATTTAATGGTCGGGTTGCGTTCCAGACGCGACACCGTGACAAAGTTGAGATATAGCATGGTCAGTTCATTCAATGCCGGCAAGCATGACTGCACACAAATTGTCGTTTTGGTTGGATCAATACCTACCGCCAAATAATCAGTGGCAACTTCAATAATATTACGACGTACTTTTTCAAAGTTATCGGCGTTATCGGTTAAAGCCTGGGCATCAGCAAGGAGAAGATGTTGATGGTGAGAATCCTGCAATCCAACACGTGAACGTAAAGAACCTACAAAATGACCTAAATGAAGTTGTCCGGTTGGGCGGTCACCCGTCAAAATAACAGGACGATTGTCTTGATTACTCATTATCTCTCTATTCCAAAGTAGTTAGCACTACATGTATATGCTGATGAATGGCCTTATTGTACGGCATAATGTTTTTGAATGTCAGGCACTATAAAAACAGATCATTGAAAAAATACGAAGAATTTAATGATGTTGATACAGTTTTTTTAAATATTTATCTTTAAAATGCAGAATAGAGACATTAAGGATAACAAGAATGGCGAGTAGCTTATTAATATTATTAGATGATATTGCGACTGTTTTAGACGACGTTGCGGTCATGAGCAAAGTGGCAGCAAAAAAAACTGCAGGGGTATTGGGAGACGATTTAGCCCTCAATGCTCAGCAGGTCAGTGGAGTACGTGCTGAACGTGAACTGCCTGTGGTTTGGGGAGTCGCAAAAGGTTCTTTTATAAATAAATTAATTCTTGTGCCTTTAGCCTTATTGATTAGTGTGGTTGCACCGTGGCTCATAAATCCTTTATTGATGATTGGCGGGCTGTTTCTCTGTTATGAAGGCGTAGAAAAAGTCCTGCACAGTTTGCATCATAAAAAAGCCAAGACCAAAGAAGCTGCTGAAACAGAATTTACCGCTATTGAAACCGATTTAGCCAAGTTCGAGAAAGAGAAAATCAAGGGTGCAATTCGTACCGATTTTATTTTGTCGGCTGAAATTGTGGTGATTTCATTGGGTACAGTGGCTACTGCGGCTTTTATGAATAAAGTGATCGTACTGTCAATTATTGCAATCGTCATGACTGTGGGTGTATATGGTTTTGTCGCCATGATTGTCAAAATTGATGATCTGGGATTGTACTTAACCGAGCAGGCATCGAGTTTTAAACAAAGCATAGGACGCGGTTTACTGGCTTTTGCGCCAAAATTGATGAAAACCCTGACCATTGTCGGAACCATTGCCATGTTCCTGGTTGGTGGCGGAATTATTACCCATACCATTCCGTGGTTTCATCATTTAACTGAAAATTCGGTCGATCACGTTCAACACATTCCCACAGTAGGAAATATTATTGGTGCAGTTACTCCGACCTTAATTAATCTGGTGATTGGTTTTATTGCAGGATTATTGGTTTTAATGGTGATTGCTCTCATTCAAAAAATCAAGCCGAAGTCAAAGCAAGCTTAATCAGCAAAAGCTCGCTAAAATGAAGCTCAAAAGTCAACTATAAGGAATATCACTATGCGCTGGAAAGGACGTCGTGTAAGTACCAATGTAGAAGACCGTCGCGGTGGTGCCGGAGCTAAAGCAGGTGGTGTCAGTATTTTAGGACTTGTGGTTGCTTTTGTGGCGTGGAAGTTTTTTGGGGTCGATCCTCAACAAGCCTATCAAGCGACCAAACAAGTCACCTCACAATCACAGCTGGCTGAAACTCGCGGCTTGGAGAATCCAACGCCAGAACAGCAAGAAGCAATGGATTTTGTCGGGACGGTATTGGCCGATACCGAAGATACCTGGTCTCAAGTGTTCCAGCAGCAATTAAATGCACAGTATGTTGCGCCTAAATTGGTGATGTTTAATGGTGTAGTCAATTCGGGCTGCGGTACAGCACAATCTGCCATGGGACCTTTCTATTGTCCGGCAGATCAAAAAGTGTATATCGACACGGCCTTCTTTAAAGATATGCGTCAGCAAATGGGCATTTCTGGTGAGCAAAACAGCACCGAACTTTCACGTCAGGATCAGGCTGGAGATTTTGCCCAAGCCTATGTAGTAGCTCATGAAGTAGGACACCATCTTCAAACTTTACTCGGCATTTCGGAACAAGTGCAAAAGGCAAGAGCTCAAAGCAGTCAAGTACAAGGCAATCAATTGTCGGTACGTCAGGAATTACAGGCAGACTGTTTTGCCGGCATCTGGGCCAATCATAACCAGCAGCGCACTCAATTTCTGGAACAGGGTGATATTGAAGAAGCCATGGATGCTGCGCATAAAATTGGCGACGATTATTTACAAAAACGTGCAACTGGGCAGGTGGTACCGGATAGCTTTACCCATGGTAGCAGTCAGCAGCGCATGAAATGGTTTCAAACCGGTTTGAAATCGGGCAATCTCAATGATTGTGATACTTTCAACCAAGCCATTTAAATAGAAATGAAGAATTAAAAAAGAGGATATCGAATCCTCTTTTTTATTTGCGCTGTTTAACCGTTGATAAACTTTTTAAAGTTTCGAATAATCCGAATGGATACATATAGGGCAGCCAATGCAAACAAGGCCATGCTAAACAGGCTATATTTTAAATCTGAAATATCAGCCTGATAAAATTGCTGAATTTGCTGCTTGGAATAAGACCATTGCTGCCGCTTCTGGGTACGACTATCTTGGTAACTGACTTGCTGGATATATTGGTATTGCCCAATTTTTAATAACTCTAATTGCTGGATTTGTCGGGTATGTGACTGGTTATATTCATCTGTGCAAATATCATTTAAATAATGTTCACAGCGTAATTGAGCAATATAACCATTCTGGGCAATTACAATATAAATGGCCTGATCCGGTCGTTGGTTATTCGAAACTAGCACCAGTTGTTTATTGGGTGTAGAGGTTAATGAAATTTGCTCGGCTTGCTGGAAAGCTTGATCGGCTTGCAAAATTTCCCGGCTTTTTGAAAAAATGCTTAAAAATAAAGCCAAGGTGATAAGAAAAATGATCCCTGCAAAAAAAAGCCGAAATATGGTTTTAACTGTTTGATGCATGGGTAAATTCAACTTAAAGTAGAAAATGAAGAAAGTGTTGCTACACTAAATTTGCTGATAGCAGACTATGTTAAATCATTGCTAAAAATATGTAAAAAAACTTAACCATTTTGTTTGAATAAGCAAAAAATGGTTAAACTGATTCGGTTAATAAATGTTATTTAATTAATTATTTAATTAAATATTTAGTTGGAAATAGCTAGATGCGTTCGCTTTATTCCAATGAATCGCTCAAATTGGAACCTTAATGGGAAATTTCTTTTTTCTTCAAGTTTTTACAGTCATTTTTGCACTTTCGATAGCTACCACTATTTTCAATAAACGGGTGTTGGGCTTTCCTCAAGCCATTGGTGTACCGATTGTTTCTGCAATTTTTGTCTTTATATTGCAATGGGGCGCAAGTTTACTCAATGGTAACCAGTTTATTACCATTAATATTCATAATATTGAAGAAGCAGTACGTCATATTGATTTTTACGACTTTTTAATCAATGGCGTGATTTGCTTTATCCTGACCTCTTCCGCTTTAAAATTCAAAGTGTCCGATTTAAAAAGTCATTGGAAGCCGATCAGTATTTTAGCCAGTATCGCACTGGTACTTTGTGCAGTCTTTTTTGGCGTGACTTTATATGGCTATCAATTTTTAATTGGCAAACATGTCGATTTATTGGTGCTTTTACTGTTAGGCGCTGCACTGGGTGCGACTGACCCGATTGGGGTCAAAGGCGTATTAAGTTCGGTACGTGCGCCACATCACCTGATTGTAAAACTGGAAGGTGAATCATTGTTTAATGATGCCATGTGTATCGCCGTATTCATGACTTTATTGAATGTATTGCAGGGCGAACATTTTACTATTATTGGCACCTTGCAAACTTTGCTTTATGAGATTGTAGTAGCAGTCATTATTGGCTGGGGCTTTGGTCTAGGGATTTTAAGATTGCTGCGTGGCAAACACGAAATGGAATCTTTAATCTTAACTACAGCGCTGTTGGCCTGTGGCTCCTATTTAGTTGCGTTATTTGCCCATGCATCTGCACCGATTGCCTGTGTCATTGGCGGCCTAGTGGTTGGGAACAAATGGAAAGAAATTTTACAGGAACGTGAAATTCGTGAAGTCAATCATTTCTGGCATACCGTTGAAGGCATTATTAACTCCTTCCTGTTTACTTTGATTGGTCTGGAACTGTTTATTCTGGATTTGAGCATCAGCCTGATTTTAGGCGGTATTGTGGCGTTCATTATCCTGCATGCTTCACGTTTTGCTGCAAACTATCTGTCATTTGCCTTTTTTCCAAACTTTAGAAACAGAAGTTATAACGGTAGTTTGGCCATTTTATCCTGGGGTGGGGTACGGGGCGGCATCTCGCTTGCGTTAATTCTGGCAGTAGCGAATATTCCAGAACTCAGTGAATACAGCAGTATTCTGGTGGGTTATACCTTTATTTCCGTACTACTTTCAGGCCTGGTGTGTGGACTCGGATTGCCGGCGGTCATGAATGCCTTCTATTACAACCCGCATGAAGAAACCACCGGTTTTAAAGGCTGGTATCAACGCATGTGCCATAAAATGAACAAAAAAGGTTTTCAGTATATTGTCGGTGAAGATGCCAATGGTAATGAAACCATTACGGTATATAACCCGGATGCCTTAATTGATGAAAAAGCCGAAGATGGTGTAGCGGTGATGCATAATCCGGAAAAGGTACAAGTGGTGAAACGTTTGGAAAGTCCAGACAATTTCTAATCCTAATAAAAAGCTCTTAACGGGCTTTTTTTATTTTAGTGCATATTGGTGCGAAAGTAGTGAAAGATGAATGATCTGTCGTATAGCTTTATAGATGAAGCATTCTACTCATTGATTGGAAGTCTCTTAACTAAAAGCCATGAATAAAAAATGAATCTAGAAGTCTAAAATGGATGATTTAAGGACACACTATGCCCGAACATTTCCAAACCGCAAGTGATGAATTAGCCCGTCAGATTTTACAAGTGGTAGCTTTAATTCCTTATGGCAAGGTAGCTTCATACGGACAAATCGCAAAAATGGCAGGTTTGCCCAAACATGCGCGTCTAGTGGGTTATGTGTTAAAGCATCTAGATCAGGAGAGTGAAATTCCCTGGTATCGGGTGATTAACTCTCAAGGGAAAATTAGCCTAAGCAAACTGAATGCTCACGGAGAAAATATCCAGCGCGTAAAATTACTCGCAGAAGGGGTAACGGTCATAGAGGACAAAATTAACTTAAAACAATTTCAGTGGATAAATAATTTATAAATCAGGTGAATCAACAGAATCAAATTTTCCCACCTTTAGCAAAAGATGGGAAATATCATCAGAAATATTATTCGCGGACAATCAGCACCGGAATATGCGATTCTCCCAATACACTTTGAGCGACACTGCCCAAAAACATTTTTTTCAACCCAGTACGACCATGTGAACCAATAATAATCAGGTCGGCATGACTGTCTTCAGCAGCTTGGACAATTTCACGATGAATCACTTGTCCCTCAAGCAGTTTGGTTTCAACGTCAAGGCCTTGTTCATTGAATTTTGCTTTTGCTGCAGCTAGCGAGTCTACAATTGCAGTTCGTGCACGTTCAATCAAATCATTGGTTTGATTAGCTGAAATGTATTCCGCTGCAATGTAAGGATCAAGTGCCAAGACTTGAACTACTGTAACTTTACTGCCAAATGCCTTGGCAAACTCGACTGCTTTAGCCACCGCAGCATAAGCTGTTTCCGAACCGTCAACAGGGACTAAAATATTTTGATAAG